>CADBOL010000084.1 GCA_902796295.1 Oscillospiraceae bacterium | reverse complement strand
GATTCTATCTTATGCCTCCTTATGTCGGGGTAATCCGTTATAATACCGTCGACTCCCCACTGCATGAATTTCGGAATAAGCTCTATCTTATTCACGGTCCAGGGCATCACCTTGATGCCGTATTCGTGGGCTCGCCTGACAATATCCCCGGTGAAGTAGCTTCTGAAAGGAAGGAGATAATCATAACCGTTTCTGTATGCGTTGCGCACGGGGTCGCCGAGCTTTGTGGCAACGGCGTTTCCGAAAATGGGATAGAGCCGCCCCGTTTTTACAGATGGCTCAATCTCTTTTGCCAGGCGCAGCAGATTTGTATCAAAACTTGAAAGAAGCACTTTATCCTCAAGCGAATACTTTCTCACAAGGTCGATAACACGGGATACTATGTTTTTGCCGAGTTTGTCGCGCTTGAGCTCGATATCTATAAGCCCCGCTCCGCCCGCCTTCATTTCCCTGAGAAATTCATCGAGCGTCGGTATGGCGGTGTTTTCAAATCTCGAGCCGTACCAGGAGCCGAAATCATAGTTGAAAAGCTCACCGAGGTATTTTTCATTCACCCTGCCGCTGCCGTCCGAAGTCGCCTTGATGGTGCTGTTATGGCAGAGCACAAGATGGCCGTCCTTGGTGATTCTGACATCGGTCTCCACACCGTCGGCCTTCTGCTCTATGGCTTTTCTGAACGCGTCAAGCGTATTCTGGGGAGCGTATCTGTTTGCCCCTCTGTGTGCAATCACAAGCATATAATCTTCCTTACCTGTTTCCCTTGAATAATACATCGGTCAAGCTTACTTCAAATCCGGATTCTTTAAGTCTCTGCCACACGCTGATATTATTGAAAAACTGGTATATTGTGCCCGCGAGGTTTATTAACGGCTGATATAAAGGTGCTCCCTTTTCGGGATGCCCGCCTCTTTGCGAATCCTTTTTTAAAGTCAGTGTGTTGAACTGCTCACCGGTATCATATGAATATGATTTCACCGTTATGGATTCCTCTTTGAAATCAATCAGGTTGAATATAATCTGACTGCCCTGCTCTTTATAGTAATAGCCGAGCGTGTCGTTGAAAGCAAGCTCTTCCTCGCCTGTGCGCGGGTGATTGATTGAGCCCGAGACAATGCTCACGGTGCCCGGCGCGTTTACAAGCTCATCGTTTCCTTTTATCTCCGTTACTGTTTTGTTGTTATAAAGCACATCCGAAACGGAATAATAGTGGCTGTGACCGAGAAGGGCGAGATCAATCTGAAACTCCGAAAACATCGGCCCCCATATCAGACGCAGGAGCTCGTTTTCGCTCTCACGGTGCGGAATACGCCCGCTGTAAAGGTCGTGATGCATTATGACTACACGCCATCTTACATCTTTATTCTGCTTTACGGCGGATTCCATGAATGCGTGGTGGTCTATCCCGCTGCCGTTGTTGCTCTCGAGGACCATAAAGAGAGTATCTCCCTTTAAGAACCAGTAATCAAAACCTATATAGGATGTATTAAGACCGTCCTTTTTCTCATTGGGCAGGTTTTTGAAAGTCCTGAAATCCACACCCTTGCGGTCGTGATTGCCGATTGCAGGAGCGAACGTTATGCCTCTGCCGGCAGGTGAAGCCGAAAGCCCCTTGTATTCTCTTTCAAGGCCTCTCGAGGCCTGGTCTCCGGCGGAGAGGATTATGTCAATACCGGAAATGTTTCCGGCTGCCTCAATCACATTGTTGTAAAGCAGGGCATCATCCCTGACGGAATCCGCCTCTTCATCCTCACCATCTGAAATATGGATATCGGTCACATACATTGCCGTAAACGCTTTCCCGTCTGCTGTTCTGATTTCATACTCATCCGAGCGGTAATCTCCGCTCACGCAGACATAGGTGTATTCCGTTCCCTCTTTCAGACCGGTAACGGTGACTTTGTTCGCGTAATCTCCGCTGTATGTCTTTATGCATTCTCCGGAAAAAACTTTTTTGCTTCCGGTACCGCTCTCGGTAATCTCAACCTTCGGCTCAGACCCGGAACCGCTGTACCAGGAAAAGCGTCTTTCGCTCTCATCGCTTCCCGGAAACACGGTGATTCCGCTCTGAGACTCGTCCGTTTCCCAGTATTCATACCAGCTCTCTTCGCTCATCGCGAAGCCCGTCATACACGGGACGGCCGCAAAAATGATAGCCAGAAGCAAAGCGAGGGCTTTTTTCATAAAATCACCTTCAGATTGTAATTATGATTTCAATCAGAATGTATCTTCGTTTATAACGCTGTCAAGAATACGGGGAACAATCCACAGGAATGTCGGCAGCCAGACCCCGAAAGCATAGGCGGCAAGCGCGCAGAAGCTCGGCACTATTCCGAGATAATATTCGGCTTCGCTTGTGGTGTTGTCAACGGTGAAAGTCGCCTTGTTTTTGCCCGTTTCTTTTGTGAGCGTGAATGAATCGGTGTTTGTTATGAGGCGTTCGCCGTTTTCATCTGTCATTTCGTCCGAAAGGATATATGAATTGAATGTCAGCTTACCGCCTTCAATACTGACGGTGTTAAAGCATCCGCCTACGTTTTCCGGCTTTTTGGTGTCAAAGTCTTTACCGTTCCAGGTGTTGCCGTAGTCACCCCTCTGAACTGTCAGAGCGGCGATATAATCCGTATTCATGAATGAATCCGCGAGGAACTTGCGCACCTCATATCTCTTTGAGCCGGCTGTGCCGAGCAGCACATAGGTCGTGCCGTCATCGCTGAGTTTGTTCCCTTTGAGGGGCTTTGTCCTCAGATACTGGTGATCGTGACCGCTGAGAATAAGGTCAACTCCGCACTCATCGGCAACCTTTGTGAGCGACTGCTGAAGATAGAGTGCGTCGGGCCATTTGCCGTCTTTTCCGAGAGTGTAGGGCGTTTTATGCATTGAAATGATTTTCCAGTCCTTATCGGTGGAATTCATATCATTTTTAAGCCATTTGAGCTGTGCGAGCGAGAGCGAGAATAAATCGTTGGTGTTCAGCACCGCTATATGCGCATTGCCGTAATCAAAGGAATAATTCACGCCGTTGAGCACCTGTACGCTCTCGGATGTATCGAGATTGAAAAGATTGCTGAACCAGTTCCATACGCCGAGGCCGTCATGATTGCCGGCTACGGGGGCGAGTGTGGAGCGGAGATTCAGAGAGTCAAAGGAAGAGGCATATAAATCCCACTCCTCATTTGTGGAGTCATTGGTGAAATCGCCTGCGTTGATGACGAATTCGGCCCCGGGCATTGTTGAGAAAGCGGCTCTGAGAGTATCTGCGCCCTTTTCAAAATTCTCGGCAGAGCTCGCCTGAACATCGGCAATCGCGATGAAATCAAGACTGCTGTCGCCGTCATCCGTGACAAAAACGCCCTGTGCGCTTCTGACCGACTTGCTGCCTACGGTATACTTGTATTCTCTGCCGGGCTCGAGGCCTGACGCCTTTGCCTTGTGGCAGAAATTTCCTTCCCACTCAAAAACGTCTTCATAAGTTATTTTTGACGCATCAACCCCCTCTATTTCAACAAGAGAATCGGTTGATGTCTTGGTGTACCAGCAAAAACCTTTTTCGCTTTTTGTGTCTCCGTTGACCGTAACGCTTATTCTGAAGGGCGAATCCTCCGCGGGCGCGGCGTCATCTGCAAATGACAATGTGCCGGTGCAGAATATAAGAGTGAGCACAAGCAAAACGGATATTGATGAAAGAAGAATTTTTTTCATATGACAGCCTCCCGTTTCAGACTCCCGAATATGCGTTGAAACCGCCGTCTATCGGAAGCACAACGCCTGTAATGAAGCCCGAATACGTTTCATCGCAGAAGAATGCGAGCGCGCCGCTGAGATCTTCGGGCGAGCCGAATCTGCCCATCGGCGTGTGGGAAATGATTTTTTCGCTTCTCGGAGTGAGAGAACCGTCTTCGTTGAAAAGAAGAGAATGATTCTGATTCGTCGCGAAGAATCCGGGAGCTATGGCGTTAACCCTGATACCCGACTGCGCAAAGTGAACGGCAAGCCACTGCGTGAAATTCGACACGCCCGCCTTCGCTGCCGAATAAGCGGGTATTCTTGTGAGCGGACAGAAAGCGTTCATTGAAGAAATATTAAGAATGCTTACATTTTCACGCCCGACCATATCCTTCGCGAAGCACTGTGTGGTAAGCAGAGTACCGAGAATATTGAGATTGAATACAAACTGGATACCCGAAGCGTCAAGGTCAAAGAATGTCTTTACTCCCTCAACCTTGTTATCGAGGTCTCCGTCTTCAAATATATCCTTTGAAGTCGTTCCCTTCGGGCTGTTTCCGCCCGCGCCGTTTATGAGAATGTCACACAGACCGAGCTCCGAGTTGATTTTTGCTCTTGCCGCTTCAAGGCTCTCTTTTTCTAGCACATTGCAGGCAACGGCAATCGCGGTGCCTCCCTGAGCGGTGATTTCATCCGCTACCGCCTGAGCCGCGTCTTCTCTCAAATCAAGAACGGCGACCTTTACTCCGAGCTGAGCGAGAGTCTTTGCAAATCCGCTGCATAAAACTCCGCCCGCTCCCGTGATGACAGCTACTCTGCCTTTCAGATTATCGTGTACCATTCAGTTCACCTCAACCCTTTCGTTTTTTTCGGAGGAAACATAGCTGCTCAGAACAATCTTTGCCGCCTTCGCTCCCTCAATCGCATCAATTGTGAATTCCCTGCCCGTTTTAAGGCAGTCATAAAAATCTTTGATAATCGCGTTATGCCCGTGGCCCCAGTAATCCTTGCCTGCAAACTCTTTGCCGGATTTATCGCATATCATCTCAAATTCATCGCCGTGCGCGCATCTGAAGAGGCGCTCCCCCTCAATCCTGAGCACTGCGTTTTCAAGAGTGATTTCGATAAATACCGGAGAATTCATTGAAAAAGCGTTTGTGGCGTAAAGCATTGCCGTAACGCCGTCTTCAAGCTCCATGCGCAGAGCCGCCGTATCCTCAACCTCAATGATTCCTTTGAGGCGGTCATTGAATACGTGAGCCGTAACGGCCCTGCACTCTCCGCACAGATACTGTACAAGGTCAACGGTGTGTATTGCCTGGTTGATAAGCACTCCGCCGCATTCTTTATCCGCTCTGCCGTGCCAGTCATCGCTGTAATAGTCAACGCCCCTGTCCCAGGTGATAAACGCCCGGGCGGCCCTGACTCTGCCGTATTCACGGGAGCCGATGGTTTCCTTCGCGAGCTTCACGCATTTATTGTATCTGTTCTGAAAACAGATACCGAGCTGTCTGCCGCTCTCAAGCTGAGCTTTTGCGAGCTCCTCTGTTTCGGCAAATGAGACCGAGCAGGGTTTTTCGAGAAAAACATTTATCCCGGCTCTGAGCGCCTTTACAGCCATACGGGTATGCAGGTAATGCGGCGTGGCAATATGGATGCAGTCCGGCTTCTCGTTTTCGAGCATTTCGTCAAAATCGTAATAAGCCTTTGCACCCGTCAGAGCGGCTTTTTCATCCGCTCTGTCTTTTTTTATATCGACGACTGCAGTTATTTCAACATCTTCAAGCCTTCCGAGAGCTTCAAAATGATTTGCGGAAACTCCGCCGCAGCCGACCACTGCAACCTTCATTTAATGAACCCCTTTGATATTATGTGCCTCAATAGGTCGAGGACATATCTCCCTGAATTTTATCGGTAACGTTTTCTTTTTCCGCCTTGCCTGCCGCGATTTTCTTCTGAAGCTCGGTAAAGAATAAATCCTCATCTATCGGGAGCTCAACCGGTCTGCCGAGCCATGATGACAGATGGGCGGCGTTGGAAATAGTGAGACCGTTTATGCCCTCTTCTCCGTTTGCGACAAGAGGCTCTCCTCTGAGTATCGCGGCCGCGAATTTGCTGACAACCTCGACGTGCTGAAGATTTCTGCCGTCTGTCTCAACATCTTCCCACTTGCCGTCAAGCTTGCCGAAACCGCCCTCTGCGTTTCTGCAGTGCTCCGAGGTCAGGCCCTCGAGTCTGTAAAGCTTTATCTCGCTGCCGTCTTCAACTATAAGCTTACCGCCGTCAAGCGTTATTTCAAGACGGTTTGTGCCGGGACAGTCGCCTGTTGTCGTGATAAATGTGCCCGTCGCCCCGTTGGGATACTCGACATAGATTGAAACATCATCCTCAACCTCGATATCGTGCCATTTTCCCTCGTGGCATACGGCCGACACCTTTGAGGGCATGCCGCAGATCCACTGCCACAGGTCAAGGTTATGCGGGCTCTGGTTAAGGAGAACTCCGCCGCCTTCGCCGGCCCAGGTCGCACGCCATCCGCCGGAATTGTAATATGCCTGCGTGCGGTACCAGTCTGTGATAATCCAGCTTACGCGTCTGATTTCACCGAGCTCTCCGCTCTTTACAAGCTCGCGCACCTTTCTGTAAACGCAGTTTGTGCGCTGATTATACATGATACCGAAAACCTTTCCGCTCTTTGCCGCGGCCTCATTCATCTCACGCACCTGCTTTGTATAGACGCCCGCCGGCTTTTCCGTGAGCACGTGAAGTCCCTTTGAAAAAGCGTATTTTGCTATCGGAGGATGGAAATAGTGGGGAGTGGCAATCAGCACCGCGTCAACTTCGCCGCTGTCAATGAGCGCCTCCGCGCTGTCAAAGGTTTTGATATGAGGCAGATACTGCTTCATGTTTTCCGCGCGCTCGGGGATAATATCGGCGCAGGCGGTGATTCTGATTTCGTGATGCTTTCCTTCGGCATTGCTCTTTATGTGTGAAGAACCCATATTGCCGACACCTATCACGCCGAGGCGGACGGGCTGAACTTCTTTTTCAACCATCTCATGCGCCGCGGAGCAGGCGGCGGCAAAGGATTCCTCGTTACTCGCGTAAACATATTTTGTATTCATTTTCAGCTCAATCTTATTGCTCTCTTCAAGCTCTTTGAGCCCGTCAAATGTTCTGAGATGCGGCTCCACGCTCAGGAAGAATACGCCGTCTTTCTTTTCCAGCTTTTTGAGGATATAAGCGAGATTGCCGTCTCCGTTACCTGCGGGAACAACCGTGTCTTCGCTGTAAATCGCATCTTTGATGTGCATATATGTGATATAGGGATAAAGCGAATCAAACCCGCTTTTTGTATCCGACCCGTTAAGCACATAGTTTGACGGGTCAAAGATACAGCCGAGTCTGTCGCCGAAATACTCTGCTATTTCAAGGCATCTTGAGGGAATATCTCCGTAAATGCCTCTCTCGTTTTCGTGGCAGCAGAATACGCCTTTTTCTTTTGCGTAATCAGCCATGGCGGCCATGCGTGAAAAGACCTCGTCCCTGTATTCATCGAAGCTCTCGCCGTTAAGGAAATAGAAGCTGAAAATTCTGATGTATTTCGCTTCAAGGATTTTTGCAACCTCAACGGTGTTTTTGAATGCTTCAAAATGAGGCCCGAAATCATCGGTTATCTCAATCTTGCCGTAATGAGAGCCGATTGACGAAACTTTGATGCCGCCTTCATCGAGCACCTTTTTGAGCTCCTTCGCCTCATCAACGGTGAAATCCGAAATGTTTTTGCCGTCGCAGTTGCGCAGCTCGATGTAATCGATGCCGTTTTTCTTACAGGCGGCAATCTGCTCCTTTACCGAAGCCGATGCCTCATCTGCAAATGCTGAAAAAAGAAAATGCGCCATAATAACACCTCTTATTCATATTTACATATCACTTTCCCGTCCTCTGCCGTAACAAATACGCTCTTGACGGGGTTTTCTATTCTGCTGACCATCTCGGCGGTTATTGAGTCTTCGACATTCTTCCTTATGCAGGAGCGGATGTCTCTTGCGCCTCTTGTGCCGTCCGCCGAAAGCGCGGCAATGGTCGATGTGGCCGCGTCATCATAAGTGAGCTCAATTCCCTTGTCCCTGAGCGGATCAACGAGCTCGTCAAGCAGCAGCGCTGCAATCTTTTTATACTCGGCCTCGGTGAGATCGTTGAAGACGACAACCTCATCCACTCTGCCGATAAACTCGGGACGCAGGAATTTTTCAAGCGCCTTGAGCGAGCGCTCTCTCGAGGCCTCATTCTTGGTCTTGCCGAAGCCGAGAGCTCCGCCGGCTCTGTCGCTGCCCGCGTTTGATGTCATAATGATAATGGTATTTTCAAAGCTGACCTGTCTGCCCTGCGCGTCGGTTATCTTACCCTCATCGAGAATCTGCAGCAGGATATTCATGACATCGGGATGAGCTTTTTCAATCTCATCAAAAAGGATTACGCTGTAAGGCTTGCGGCGCACCTTTTCGGTGAGCTGGCCTGCCTCGTCGTATCCGACATATCCCGGAGGCGAGCCGATTATTCTCGACACCGAGAATTTTTCCATAAACTCGCTCATATCAAGGCGAATGAGCGTTTCGGGAGTTTCAAACAGTTCCTTGGCAAGGAGCTTTACAAGCTCCGTCTTGCCTACGCCCGTGGGGCCGACAAAGATGAATGATGACGGGCGGCGGCGCGGATTGATCTGAACTCTGCCTCTGCGTATCGCATTGCAGACAAGCTCAACCGCCTCATCCTGCCCTATAAGGTGAGCTTTGAGATTGCTCTCGAGCGCGGAGAGCTTGCGAAGGTCGCTCTCGATGACCTTGCTCGCCGGTATGCCGGTCCAGAGCTGAATCACTCTCGCGAGGTCATCCTCGGTGACATAATTGTCACTCGCCTTCTCTTCAACCGGCTTAATCTCTTCTCTCTTCTGGATAAGCTCCGTCTTTATTTTGGCGATTTCCTCATAATCCTCTTCGCCCGCATTCTCCTCGAGCTCGGCTTCTCTCTCTTCGAGCTTCGCTATCTCCCCGAGCATTATCTCATAGTCGCTGATTGCCTTATTTCTGAGATTTGCGCAGGTGCAGGCCTCGTCAAGCAGATCTATCGCCTTGTCGGGAAGGAATCTGTCATTGATATATCTCTCGCTCAGGCGCACCGTTTTTTCAACAAGAGTATCGGTAACCCTGACCTTGTGATAGTTTTCATAGTAATCCTTGACGCCGAGAAGCATTTTTACGGTGTCTTCCACCGACGGCTCCTCGACCTTGACGGGCTGCATACGTCTCTCAAGAGCCGCGTCTTTTTCTATGTATTTTCTGTATTCGGTAAATGTGGTGGCGCCGATTATCTGAATCTCTCCCCTTGAGAGAGCGGGTTTGAGAATATTTGCAGCGTTCATCGAGCCCTCCGCATCGCCCGCACCCACAAGCTGGTGAACCTCGTCGATAAAGAGAACTATATTGCCGGCGGCCTTGACCTCATCGATAAGGCCTTTGATTCTGCTCTCAAACTGCCCCCTGAACTGGGTGCCTGCCACGAGAGCCGCGATATCGAGCATCTGAATCTCTTTATTCTGCAGCTTGGCGGGAACCTCTCCGAGAGCAATCTTCTGCGCGAGCCCCTCGGCTATCGCCGTCTTGCCTACGCCGGGCTCGCCGATAAGGCAGGGGTTGTTTTTGGTGCGCCTGCAGAGAATCTGTATGGAGCGGTAGATTTCATTTTCTCTGCCGATAATCCTGTCAATCTTGCCCTCTCTCGCCTTCTGGGTGAGATCCGCGCAGAACTGGCTTATATACTTTCTCTTTCCCTGCTCGCGCTCCTCATCCTTTTTGGAGCGCTTGCGCTTCTTTTCGCCGGTTTCTTTCCCGTCTCCCCCGTCATGATCTTTGTCAAGATTCTGCATCGCGGCAAAATTCTGCATGAAGGGCATGGTGCCCGCGCCGCCGAGCTGGAAATCGCCGTTTTCAAACATATCGCTGAACTGCTCGCTGACTTCATCGAGCTCATCCTCCGATATGCCCATGGATTCGATAATCTGCTTTATGGGACCGATATTCATTTCCATGGCGCATTTGAGGCAGAGACCCTCCTGCGTGGTCTTGTCGCCCTCAACCTTCGTCATGAAAAACATCGCCGGTCTCTTTTTGCATTTTGAACAAAGTACCTGCTTCATTTATTTCTCCTCTGAAGAATCTCCGCCTGAGCTGCCGGAAGCGGCCGCCTCGGCTTTTGCTTTTTTCTTATCCTGAATCTGTCTCCACACACCGGGCACGTAGCTGCTGAACGCAACAAGCGTGAGAATTGCACTTATGCACACGAGCACTATCATAACAGGCGCGGGGTAAGTGAATACATTCCTGCAAATACCGATATCCGGGCCGAAGGCCATGATGGATATCATTATCAGATAAAACGCGAATGTGCCGATTTTGCCGGGAAGCTCCGCTGCTCCGGGTTTGAGACCGGTGGCAATCATTATCGCTCCGCCGACAACCATGACAGCTTCCTTGATGAGGAAGATGAGGAAAATCCAGCTGAACGCCTTGACTGTTTTGTCGCTTGAGCCGGCAAATGTGATATAGAAGACTATCGCTATCGTAATCTGTGTGAGTTTATCGGCAACGGGGTCGAGAATCTTACCCAGTGCGCTGACCTGATTGAATTTTCTCGCGATCTTGCCGTCAAAGAAATCACTCAGACCGGAGAGCGCAAGAACGATTATGCTCCATACATACTGCTCCTTCATAAACAGAACCGCGAAAAGAGGAACAAGCAGGATTCTGATAAATGAGAGAAGATTCGGAACAGTCCACATATTTTTGGTTAAATCTTTCAATGTTTCTTTCATGGTATGCCTCCGTAATTGGATTTGAGACCGTAATCTCAGATTATGGATGAAATCAGTTCATTCATGGAATTCAGCACCGCGGAATTATTGACCGCGCGCGCAAATCCGGTTTCGGGAAGGAATCCCGCCGCCGCAAACATAATGAGCACCGACAGTGCCGCAAGAATAATGCCGATTATTCCTCCGAGCGCCGCCCCCAGAAGACCGTTCACCTGCTTTATCACGGGCAGCTTCACAACAGCTCCCGTGAGCGAGGCAACAACCCTGCCCGCTATCCTTGCGAATATGAAGACAAGGGCAAAGACTGCCGATGTCAGCGCGGGGAGGATAATGCTTTCCTCAAGCGCAGGCGCGATTTTTTCGCTGATACTCCGCGGATCGACGGATGAAGCGAGCGAAGATGCCGTCACTCCCGAGCTTGTCATAAGCTCCCGGAGATACGCCGGAAGAGAATCCATAATCGTTTCTCCGCCGGACGCGGTGTTTTTTCCGATAACGGATGAGAGATAATCCACAAGTCTGCCGTGGACAAAAGTCTCATTGATCGCTTCGGCAGCAGGTGAAGCATATTTTCTCGCGAAAAACATGCAGACTATCACAAGCGCCGCGGAAATCACTATTTCGGCAAATCCTCTCACCCTGCCCGCGATAACGGATATTATCAGCAGCAGGAACGGTACCGCCGCAACAATATAATCAACATGGTCCATATCCGCTAATACCTGCAGACCGAGCCGTTTTCGAGCGTGTAGATTCCCGTATTGGAAATGAGCACCGTCTTTACGTCTCTGTCGCATTCATAAGTTTTTCTCAACTTACCGGCGGATGAATATATTTCAACGGCAGAGCCCGACGCAAAGGCAATGCTGTCGCCCTTGATATCAACGCTCTCCGGCATATAATCTATTTCAAACTCTTTGAAAACGAAAGCCATTGACGGGATTTTCACGACCTTGAGCTTGGAGCCTCCGAATTCTTTATAGCAGATGAGAATGTTGCCGTCATCATCGCTGTCAACGGTATAGAGAGCGTCATCGGCATATTCCATTTCCTGCCTCACGGCTCCCTTGGATGTGAGTATAACCGTCTTGTTGTCTCCGACCGCCGTCAGCTTGCCGGTTTTCGAGTAAATGACTTTGAGAATTGACGTGCCCTTCATCGTGACATCAAACTGCGGCTCGGTTTTGTCGGTTCTGAAAAGGATAACCCTCGAGTATATTTCGGCGTTGTCAACACCGAGCGCTGAGATAAGAATCTTTTTGTTGTCGGATGAGAGCGAAACGGAAGATACATATTCCTTTTCGCATTCCCACTCCCACACGAGCTTCTGCCTCGGCGAATAAACCTTGACCACGCTCTGGGCTCCGCCCGTTGAGTATGAGAGCGCCACCGCACCGTTTTTGCCGACCGTGCCCGTCACTATGGGCTTTCCCTCATCGAATGACGCGAGCTGTACGGTCCTGCTTATCAGATACGCCTTTGAAGCCGTGTTGCTGTAAACAAAAGCTCTGCCGTGATATGAGGCCACGCGTGTATCCGATCTGTCAAGGCGCAGCTGATAGAGACTGTCTGCATTCTGCGAGATAACCTCGACACCGCTGTCACTGACTATGAGCGGTTTGTCGCCTATGAGAGTAACCTTATCGAGTGAGAGCTCATCCTCGTTATACGGGAATCCCCTGCTCTCTCTTATCGTCTTGGGAATCGCTCTGAAGCTGTCGTCAAAATTGGAGCGCCTGACTTCACCCGCCGCGAAATAAACAGCGGTGAAGATCAGAATCAGAGCAAAAATGACTGCGGGTACTCTCAGCCTTTTTTTCAGCCTTTTTTTAGCGTGTCTTTTTCGTTCAGTTTGGAAATCGACGGTGTTTTCTGCCACCGTACCACCTCCTGACATAATGCCGTCTGACAATTAATTCAATAAATGACTTTATTCAGAAACAGGCCCTCGGGTCTTGCCGTGAAGCCGGCTCTCTGCCTGTCTCCCGAAAGGATGATATCCTCTATCGTACCGGGCGGTATCTTACCCGACGATATGTCGAGCAGCGTGCCCGTCATAATCCTGACCATATTGTAAAGAAACCCGTTTGCGCAGACTCTGAATGTAACCAGGTCTCCGTCTCTTTTAACCTCCGCCTGAGTCACATCCCTGACGGTATCCTCAACGCTGCTGCCTGCGGCGCAGAAAGCTCTGAAATCCGCTTTGCGGATAAACTGCTTTGCCTGTGCATCGAGGAAATCCGCATCCAGAGGATATTTGTGACGGTATGAGTATTTATACAGAAACGGGTTCTTATTCGGTGAATTCCAGATTTGGTAAATATACTCCTTTGACTTGCAGTCATACCTTGCGTGGAAATCATAAGGCACATCCGCGCAGTCCGAAACCGAAATGTCATCGGGAAGCACCGCGTTCATCGCCTCAACGAGCTTCTGACACGGCATCTCCGACAGGGTGCGGATATTGCAGCAGTACATATTCGCGTGAACTCCCGAGTCTGTTCTCGAGCAGCCGGTGATATTGTCTCTGCTGCCGCAGATTTTTTCGTAGGCATCCTGCAGAGTCTGCTGAACGGTAACCGCGTTTTCCTGCACCTGCCAGCCGTGATAGGCCGTGCCGTCAAATGAAATTGTAAGCAAAATGTTTCGCATATACTTACCTAAATAATCCGTGTGAAAAAGTGATTCAATACTATTATTCCCGCCACAACGGCAAGGCATACAAAAAGTGTGATGAAATCGCGCGCGTGAAGCTTCATCTGCTTCATTCTCGTTCTGCCGTTTCCGCCGGTGTAGCAGCGGCAGGTCATCGCAAAAGCAAGCTCATACGCTCTTCTGAATGAGGAAACCATGAGCGGGATGAAAATCGGAACGAGGGCCTTGGCTCTGTGAATGAGGCCTCCGCTTTCAAGGTCGGCGCCCCTCGCCTTCTGGGCGTTCATTATTCTCTCAATCTCCTCAATGAGGGTGGGGATGAATCTGAGCGCAAGGGTCATCATCATGGCGAGAGTGTGCACCTTGACATGAAAAATCTTCAGAGGTGAAAGCAGGCGCTCAATCGCATCCGTGAGCATCGTGGGTGTGGTGGTATAGGTCAGAAGCGAGCTGATAACCACAAGCACGATAATCCTGATAACGGTGAAGAGCGCGGTATTCACGCCCTTTTCCGTCACGGAGATTTTCCACCACTCAAAGTAGGTCTCTCCGCCCTTGGTGTAAAAAATATTGAGTATCGCGGTAAAGGCGAGTATCACCATCACCGGCTTGATGCTTTTGAGAATCATCTTTGCGGGCACTCCCGAAAAAACGACGGCGGCAGCCGCAAAGAGAGCCATGAGAGCAAGCGAATAAAAATTATGGCATATGAAAATCGCGACAATCATGCCGAATGTGAGGATGAGCTTCATCCTCGGGTCCATCCTGTGAAGGAGGGATTTCCCCGCATAGTATTGACCGAAAGTAATGTCCCTTACCATCAGACAGACCTCCTTCGGATCATTTCGCGGAGAATCTGAGCGCCCTTTTCAACCGAATAGACATCGGCGGGGACATCATAGCCGAGCTCTCTCAGGCGTATGAATATCCTTGTTATCTCGGGTACATTCAGCCCCATACTGCGCAGCTCGGCGCTGTGTGAGAAAACCTCGTCAACGGTGCCGTCCATAGCTATGGTGCCGGCATTCATCACTATGACTCTGTCGGCAACGCTCGCAATATCTTCCATGCTGTGTGAAACGAGCACAACTGTACAGCCCGTTCTTTTTTTGTATTCGCTTATCATGGAGAGGATTTCGTTTTTCCCGCCCGGGTCAAGGCCCGCCGCCGGCTCGTCAAGCACGAGCACCTTCGGCTCCATAGCCATAACTCCGGCTATCGCGGCTCTGCGCTTCTCTCCTCCCGATAAGTCAAACGGCGATTTTTCGAGCAGCTCCGGTTTAAGCCCCACGAATTCAGCCGCTTTTTTGACTCTTTCGTTTATCTCCTCATCGGAGAGCTTCATGTTTTTCGGCCCGAAGGCGATATCCCTGGCGACGGTCTCCTCAAAAAGCTGTGCCTCGGGATACTGGAAGCAGAGACCCACCTTGAATCTCGCCGCCCTGAGAGTTTCTTTGTCTTTGGCGAGATCCTCGCCGTCTATAATGACACTTCCCTCAACGGGTCTGAGCAGACCGTTGAAATGGGAAATGAGAGTTGATTTTCCCGATCCGGTGTGGCCGATTATTCCGGCGAGCTCACCCTCGCCGATTTTAAGATTGATGTTTTTAAGCGCGGCTACCTGAAGAGGCGTGCCGGGCGAATAGTAATAAGAAACGTTTCTGAGTTCAATGGGATATGTCACTGAGCGGCACCTCCCAACACTGAAGTCAGCTTCTCAACGCATTCATCCGGCGTGAGTATGCATTCCTCAAAGCCGAGCCTGCGGCAGAGCTGTGCGGTCTGCGGTATGTCGAGTGAATGCGCTTTCAGGAATTCCTCCTGTGAAAATATCTCCTGCGGAGTTCCCTCCGCGATAACAGTGCCGCCGTCCATTACAACCACTCTGTCGGCGTGCACCGCCTCATCCATAAAGTGAGTTATCAGCACTACCGTGATGCCCATCTCTTTATTGAGCCTGATAATGGTTTTAAGGACCTCTTCCCTGCCTGTCGGATCGAGCATTGCAGTGGGCTCATCGAGGATTATTCCCTGCGTCTGCATGGCGAGCACTCCGGCTATCGCCACTCTCTGCTTCTGACCGCCCGAGAGCTTGTGCGGCTCTCTCTCCCTGAGCTCATACATCCCGACGGTCTTCAGGGCATCGTCAACGCGCCTGCGGATTTCAGACGGCTCCACTCCGAGATTCTCGGGGCCGAAAGCCACGTCATCCTCAACAACAGTCGCCACTATCTGATTATCGGGGTTCTGAAACACCATACCGACAATGCGGCGGATTTCGTTGCCCTTTTCTTCGCTGTCGGCAACGATTCCGTTTACCGTGACAGTGCCCTGTGTCGGCTCAAATATGGCGTTCATCGTCTTTGCCATCGTGCTCTTTCCCGAGCCGTTATGCCCGAGCACGGCGACAAATTCCCCTTTGTAAATATCAAGACTCACATCTCTTACGGCGGTGTATCCGGGTGCCCCTTCCTCATCCGCCTCATAGGTGTATGTCACATTTTTAAGTTCAATCAGTTTTTCTCTCATCCTGTATTTCCTGACAATATGATTCTCCCCGAATCATCTCTTTCCTGAATATCGGCCGTCAAGTGACTGCCGTCCAGACCGCGCTGGCTCCGCAGGGAAGCACTCTGCCCGGTTTTGACGAAACAGGAAGCCCTATTTCATCGCTGGAGGTGTGCCCGCCGGACCGCTTTCCGACAGTCTCGGCAAGGATATACTCCATTACGCTTGGCGAAAGCCCCGTAGTATATGAATTAATCAGCACCATAAGCGCTTCATCGCTCAGAAGCCCCGAGCACTCTTCAACAAAAGAATATATCTCGTTTTCGAGTTTCCAGACCTCTCCGCCCGGGCCTCTGCCGTATGACGGAGGATCCATGATGATGATATCGTAAGTGTTGCCGCGCCTTTTTTCGCGCTGAACAAATTTAAGGCAGTCATCCACAAGCCAGCGGACACTCCTGTCCGCCACCCCGCTCGCCGCGGCGTTTTCCTTCGCCCACTGGGTCATACCCTTTGAGGCGTCAACATGTGTTACCGCCGCGCCCGCTTTGAGGGCCGAAACGGTTGCCCCGCCCGTATAAGCGAAAAGATTGAGCACCTTTACGGGCCTGCCGGCGCGCCTGATGATATCCGAGGTCATCTCCCAGTTTACGGCCTGCTCCGGAAAGAGCCCCGTGTGTTTGAAGCCCATTGTCTTTATATTGAATCTGAGCTCGTTGAAACGGACCTGCCATACATCCGGCATTTTTTTGTTAACCTGCCAGCTTCCGCCGCCGGTATTCGAGCGGTTATACACCGCGTGGGCGTTATACCAGAGCGGGTTTTCCTTCGGTGTTTTCCAGATGACCTGCGGGTCGGGGCGCACAAGGATGATGTCATTCCATCTTTCGAGGCGCTGACCGTCCGTGCAGTCAATAAGCTCATAATCAGTCCATTTATCTGCTGTACGCATCTTTAAATTCCTTCTAATTTCTGCTGGCCGGGCATTTTGACGCCCATATGCGCATATCCCGCCGGGGTGACGCATCTGCCTCTCGGGGTTCTGCTGATAAACCCTATCTGCATAAGATACGGCTCATAGACATCCTCAATCGTCACCGCCTCTTCGCCTGTAACCGCCGCAATGGTTTCAAGACCTACCGGGCCTCCGTTGTAATTGCGGATCATCGACGAGAGGATAAGACGGTCAACGGAGTCAAGGCCGAGATTGTCAACCTCCATTTTGGAGAGCGCCACGGATGCCGCCTCTTTTGTGATTGAGCCGTCGCCCATAATCTGAGCGAAATCGCGCGCGCGTTTGAGAAATCTGTTCGCGATTCTCGGAGTACCTCTCGAGCGTGAGGCAATCTCGTTTGCCCCCTCCGGGTCAATGCCTATGCCGAGAATGCCAGACGAGCGGTTGACTATCTCCGCAAGCTGCTCCGTAGTATAGAGCTCGAGGCGGAATATCACGCCGAATCTGTCTCTGAGCGGGGCCGAAAGCTGACCGGCTCTCGTTGTCGCTCCGACAAGCGTGAATTTATTGAGATCGAGGCGGATTGACCTCGCGGAAGGACCCTTGCCGATGATTATATCAAGCTCGTTATCCTCCATGGCGGGGTAAAGAACTTCCTCAACCTGCCTTGAGAGTCTGTGAATTTCATCAATGAAAAGCACATCGCCCTCGCTGAGATTTGTCAGCAGAGCGGCAAGATCTCCCGGCTTTTCGATGGCCGGTCCGCTCGTTACTCTGAAATTGACTCCCATCTCATTCGCGATGATTCCCGCGAGAGTGGTCTTGCCCAGACCGGGAGGGCGGTAGAGCAAAACATGGTCGAGAGGCTCTCCTCTCTGCTTTGCCGCTTCAATATATACCGAAAGATTATCTTTGACCTTATCCTGGCCGATATAATCCGCAAGGACCTTCGGCCGCAGGGAAAGCTCTGTTTCGTTATCCTCGGCGGAGGAGTATTCGGCTCCTACAAATCTGCTTTCGTAATCGGTTTCCATCTTTTACTCCTTAAAGTTTCTTCGCAATCATGGCGAGCGCCTGTTTGATAAGCTCCTGAGTGTCAAGATTCTGATCGAGCTTGCCCACGGCGATGCTCGCCTCGCTCTTGCTGTATCCGAATGCGACGAGTGCCTCGACCGCCTCGGATGAGGCGCTGCTCACGGCCGCCTTCTTTGCCGCCGCAATATTACCCGCCGCGGCGGAAGACACCGCAAATGATTCTATCTTGCCTTTGAGCTCGAGCACTATCCTGTTGGCGAGCTTCGGGCCGACGCCCTGAGCCGCGGTTATCGCTCTCGCGTCATCGCCTGCAACGGCAACGGCAAGCATATCCGGAGTGAGCGCCGAAAGGATGGCAACTGCCGCCTTCGGGCCGACTCCCGTGACGCCGATAAGTGTCTTGTAGCAGTCAAGCTCCGCTTTATCGGCAAACCCGAAAAGATCGAGAGCATCCTCCCTGACACTGAGATAAGTGTATAGAGTCTGCGTTTCGCCGATGCCGGCGCATCTGCGCAGAGTATTGGCTGTGGTATTCAGATAAAACGCCACGCCCGAGCAATCAAGGGCAACGGCATTTTCACCGGTGAAAACGACCGTACCGGTCAGACTGTAAAACATAAACTGTTATCCTTTCATCTTCAGCGAGCCCAGAAGCGAACCCGCGGAGTGGCAGTGGCAGATTGCCATTGCGAGAGCATCGGCCGCGTCATCGGGTTTCGGGATTTTTTCGAGATTGAGCATAATCCTCGTCATCTCCTGCACCTGCTTCTTTTCAGCCCTGCCGTAACCGACAACGCTCTGCTTGACCTGAAGAGGCGTGTATTCAAAAATCGGAATCCCGTTAAGCTGCGCCGCGAGCGCAAGCACACCCCTCGCCTGGGCCACGTCTATCGCCGTTTTCTGGTTTGTGTTGAAAAACAGCTTTTCCATTGCCACGGCATCAAGCGGATACTTTTTCATCAGCTCGTCTGCCTCGCGGTAGATTTTTTCGAGTCTTATATTGAACGGAGTGTGGGCCTGTGTCAGAATCGCCCCGTATTCGAGCATTCTGAATTTATTATCCCTGTATTCCACGACCCCGCAGCCGACTATCGCGTAGCCGGGGTCAATTCCCAAAACTGTCATTTTTTGTTTGTTTCCCTCTCGCGTATTACCATCCTGGTGGGAGTGCCCTCAAGGCCGAATGTCTCTCTTATCCTGTTGTCTATATAGCGCTGGTAGCTGTAATGGAAAAGCTCGGCGCTGTTTACGAAGCAGACGAATGTGGGGGGCCTTGTGGATGCCTGGGTCATGTAGAATATCTTAAGGCGTCTGCCCTTATCCGACGGGGGCTGAACCCTCGCCGTCGCATCGGCGAGCACTTCGTTGAGTTTGCCGGTCGAGATCCTCATCGCATTCTGCTCATCGACGAATTTTATAAGCTCAAAGAGGCGGTCGAGCCTGAGCCCCTCTTTTGCGGAGATAAAGATTATCGGGGCGTATGACATAAACGAGAAATCCTTCATGAGATCCTTGCGCATGGTATCCATCGTTTTGCCGTCTTTCTCCACGGCATCCCATTTGTTGACCGCTATGATACAGCCCTTTCCCATCTCATGAGCTATACCCGCGACCTTGGAATCCTGCTCGGTGAAGCCCTCGGTGCCGTCTATCATGATAACGCAGACCGTTGCTCTCTCGACAGCCATTCTCGCGCGGATGACCGAGTATTTCTCAACCTGGTCATATACTCTGCTCTTTCGCCTGAGACCGGCCGTGTCGATAAAAATGAATTTGCCGTGTTCATTCTCGATGTATGAATCCGTGGCATCGCGTGTGGTGCCGGCTATATCGGAAACTATCATCCTGTTTTCGCCGAGAACGGCGTTTACGAGAGATGACTTGCCGACATTCGGCTTGCCTATGACGGCAACTCTTATGGCATCTTCGCCGTCTTCATCCTCTCCCTCTGCGGGAGCGGGCAGATATTTGAGCACCTCGTCGAGCATATCGCCCGTGCCGTGGCCGTG
>CADBOL010000083.1 GCA_902796295.1 Oscillospiraceae bacterium | reverse complement strand
TCAAACGGCTCAAGAGCATAGCGTGAATATACAAACGTGCAGAGCTTGACCTTCCTGCCGCCGAGTTTCACGCCCGAGCCGCCGTTTCTGCAGTCAATCAGTGCGGTGACTCCGCTCTCATCATATCTGAAACTTACGAATGAATTCGGCTGAGTCTTTACTCCGAGACAGTATGTCAATTTTTTATCTGTTGCCGCAAAATACCACGGCATGGCTCTGCCGTTATCCGCAAGCTTTCTGAATCCGAGGTCGGCGTAGCTTCTCTCCCATGCGTCTCCGAGCACAAAGATATCGCCGCCGCTCTCAAAGCTCCAGCTCATTTTAACAAAACGCGGCCGGTCATTTATCGCGGTGATGAATACACCGAGTCTGTCATTTTCCGTTTCAAAGTCAAGCGAGGTGTCGGATGTTTCACCATCGCATATAATCTCATAATCAAATCTGGTTATCAGAAAGTCTTTCATTTTTTCCTCCCGGCTTTTGCAGCTGAAGATTTCTCTTTTTTGAGCATATTATATGTGAATGAATAACGGTTGTCAACAGAATAAGCGGGAACTCACCGTGATTTCCCGGGCCCGGATACTTAATGAAATAAGCTCACAGGTTCATATAAAATCCGTGAGCTTATTATGTATTCTTTAGCTTGAATACCGGATTATGTTCCGGTTATGCAGTTTCTTTTTTCCTGCGCTTGTTTGTCGCTTTCGCGGCGAACGCTGAAATCAGCGCTCCGAGAGCGAAGCCGGAAACGCCCGTGATTATGAGAGTGCCGCCCGAGAAGTTTGAACCGGCCGCGTTTGCGGCGTTTGCAGCGGTATCAACCTTGAAATATACAAACACGCTCTTTGCGCTCTTATTCCAGCAGTAAAGCCCGTTGTTGAGGTTTGATGCCGCTCCCGAGCCGAACATGTGAATACCGGTTGTGTATCCGGCGGGGAGATTATTATTGCCGACAACGACCTTGAGCGAGGAAGCGAGTATCGGATTCATCGCATCGTTTTTCGCCGCGTAGAGCGCGAGCCACTGCGGGTTGACACATCCGTTCATATCCGCGCAGGTGCCTATTTCATCAAAGTAGCTGTCGCCTTTTTTACGGTTGCATTCAACAGCTTTGTAGTATGCCGCCTGATTTTTGAGAACTATCTTTTCGCCTTTTTCATTATAAGCGGTGATATCTTTCTCATCGACCATATAATGCGGAATCGGTGTGAAGTCAACTTTATACTGCTTAACCATATCCCTGTATGCAAGGTAGGTTGTTACCAGCGCAAAAACAACCGTAGCAACGGTGAACCCGATGGAGAGATATTTGTATGTTGCGGAATTTGACAGATAAACATCATCCATAAAACGGGTTGCATCTTCTTCACTTACTTTGAAATCCGACCATTTTTTTGCTCCGGATGTAACTGCGTCCATGTCGCCCTGTGCCATATTTGAATAGACTTTGCTCACGATACCCATAGCAACGGCGGAAAGCAGGCAGGCGGAGGTAACTACTATGGATGCAATTGTCCATCCGCTGAGAGAGAATCCGTTTTCGTTCATTTTGCTGAGAGCATCGGTTCTGAGTGCATCGCTTGTGAGCGCCACGCCGCCTTTCTGATAAATGTTGCGGTCAACGCCGTCATAGATTGAGAGCTTCTCAAGCTTGTCAAAAGATGAATCCTTGTAAATCTCCGGGTCGGAGGCGGAAATAAGAATCAGCTCTTCAAGGCTGACAAATTCAAGGCCGGACCTCTGTCCCTCCGAAAGAGAGGCGACGATGGGATATAATAACGAGATATCATCGCTGATTTCCGCTTCATCGATAAGGAAGAAATCAAGAAGAGTGCCGTCTTCATAGTCATATCCTTCAAGTATATCGTGAATATATATAACCTTAAGCGCGATTACATATTGGTTGACATTTTCCACAGCTTTGTTGTAAGCTTCGGTTGCTTTGGCTTTTTCTTCAGCTGATGCGTCCTCACCAAGACTGTTGAGATAATCAATGCTGTCTGTGGCTTCTTTAAGTTCATTTTCATCAAAATTTTCGGCAGTCTTTATATAAGAATCGTATTTTTCAAGTTCTTCCTGCAGATTGCCCCACATTTTGAGAATCTTCTTCGCGTCGTCATCATACATTCTGGCAAGCTTCATACTTGCATCTGTCGGGGGGAGTCCAAGATTATCCGCAAGGTCGGCAAAGGTTATGCCTGCAAAGCGGTCAAGCCAGGTGGAATCATCGGTATCGGCGGCTCTTGTAATGAGATTTTCCATCATAAGAGTAGCCCTGCCGTTTGACTGCGCAATAATCGTCAGGATATCGGCGTGCTTATTCTTTTCGCTTTCGGGAAGAAAATCACGCACCTGGATATTCACATCATAAAGATCGGTGGTTTCTTTTTCTTTATCGGAAAGAGCCTCGAATTTCGGCTTTGCCATTTCGTAAACGGTTTCATTGAGAAGCAGATCACCGAGGCCCGCTCCGCCGCAGTCATCATCCGTTATCTTATTGAGGATGTCGTGAATATACTGAGCCCTCTCTTTATTTGCGGTGTTTGCCGAATTATAATTTTCCCTGTATTCTTCTATCGCCGAAAGGAAGCCTTCAATAAGCGGGATAATCTGTTTATTCATCTGATCCTTCATCAGTGCTGTATATTCCTGCACGGAATAACCGCCCTTCATATTCATCATGGCAAGGTCGGTGATGGCTTCTTTGCGGTCTGAAGTTGTCTTATAACCGAGAAAGACTTTTTTATTGCCCTTTGCGCCTATACCGGTCGCGCCGGAGCCCTGGTTAAGGTCAACGGGTTTGCCGTCTTCACCGCATAGAATGGTAAATCCCTCTGCAGAGGCGTTATCGCAATTGCCTTCATAGACCTTCACCTCGCTGATGTATTCGGGAGCGGAATCTGCAAATACCTGAGCGGGAAGCGTGCCTGCAATTGTCAGAGCAAGCACAAGAGCGATAAGAATTTTTGAAAGATGTTTCATAATGTTCTCCTTTTTCACGGCGCTTATATTTTACACATTTATAATACAATATAAAGGGTGACAAAAAGGTGACAAAATAATACTTTTTTAATTTAAAATTCACCGCAAAATCAAAAGGCCGTATAAAAGAAAAGATAAAAAACATCCCCCGGGCACATTGCATGCCCGGGGGATATAATGTATCGCTGTATTCTTCGCTCCCGGTTCAGGTATTAATTCCGTGAGCGGCGGGAAACGATTTAATTTGACAGAATCAGACTGTTCTTGCAAATACGCAGGCGGCGCAGTTTTCTTCTGAAGCGCCGTTCCAGAGGAGCTTGCCGCGATAATAACTCACTGCACCATGTATACGGGATGGCCGAAAGGATGGGCCGTATTCCGTCTGGCCAAAGAGGTCTGGAATGAAGAAATCCCCGCCGTTTCAGACAGGGAGAGGTTTCAGAGAGAGATTATGTTCCCGATAGGCGAGAAAAACCCTTACGGGGAATACTTCACCGGGCAGAGCTATCTTGCTCCTGTCTCAACGGTTCAGGTGCCTGTTTACAATGTTACGTTTGAGCCGGGCTGCCGCAACAACTGGCATATACATCACGCAAAGAGCGGCGGCGGGCAGATACTTATCTGTGTCGGCGGAAGAGGTTATTACCGTGAGTGGGGAAAAGACCCCGTTGAGCTTACCGAAGGCTCTGTAATAAATATTCCCGCCGGAGTCAAACACTGGCACGGCGCGTCCCCCGGTTCCTGGTTTGCCCATCTCGCGATTGAGGTAAGCGGCGAGGAAACGTCAACCGAGTGGTGCGAGCCGGTGGAAGATGAAGAATATAACACGCTCAGATAAAAAGACACCCCGCGCTGCGGGGTGTCTTTTTATGCCGTTAAGCCTGTCCGATAAAGTATCAACCGGGAGTTATCAGTATTTTTCCATGGAATCAACCGAGAGAACAAACACGGTTGCGCCGCCCACGGAAACATCGTTTGCGAGAGCGCCCTCGGCAAAGCCTCTTCCGAAGGATTCTGTCGTAATCGCTTCGTGAGTTCTTGTTCTTGAGTATTTGGCCACTATCTGTTTCGCGGTTTCCACTCTCTCATCCTCTGTACCTATAAGAAGCGTGGTGTTACCTACCATGAGGAAACCGCCGGTGGTTGAAAGCTTGGTAACTGTAAAATTCTCTTTTGTAAGCGCGGAGGCTACCACTGCGCTGTCATCATTATTTACAATAGCAATAATCAGTTTCATATATCCGGTCTCCTTTTTAAAGTTTCGGCATAAGCATTGTTCTGCTCTTTTTGTCAAGCTTTCTGTAATCGGGAATTTCATACCTGTTGTCGTTTGCGTCCCTGATAAGCACGCGCCCGTCATACAGCGGCTTTACCGATGCTATGTGGTTTCTTATCTCAAATGTAATGATACCTCTGTCTGTTTCGGCTGTCCACATCCATATCTTGAATTTCTCGGTCATTTTTATGAATCTCAGAATTCTGGGAATCATATAATATTCTTCGAGCGCTCTGCTGAGGACTTTTCGTGATTCTTCCATAAGGCCGGCGGCGTTTCTGATAACCGCAACCTGCTCGCCTTCGCTGTCCATAAGCGCAATGTATCTGTCCATACCCGACCGCGGGAAAAGCCTTCTCGGCTCGAGGCCCGTGATTTTTTCTTTTGAATGAAAGAATTCGACATCCACAAATATACCGTCATTTTCGGTTATCCTGACTTCGGGTCCGTCAATATAAGTTATCATTCATATCACGCTCCTCATTCAAAATTTTCCTCTTCCTTCTGCCTGCGAAGCTGCTCACCCATAGACTGAATCTGAACAAGCTTGTAGTATTTGCCTTTTTGGGCGAGAAGCTCGTCGGGTGACCCGCATTCAATTATTTCGCCCTTATCCACAACGACTATTTTATTGGCGTTGCGCAGGGTCGAAAGCCTGTGGGCTATCATGAGCGTGGTCCTTCCGCGGATAAGTCTCTCTATCGCTTCCTGGATAAGATGCTCGGTTTCGGAGTCAACGGCGGCTGTCGCCTCGTCAAAAATCAGGATTGACGGATTTTTCATAACGGCTCTTGCTATGGAAAGCCTCTGCTTTTCTCCGCCGGAAAGGCCTATGCCGCGCTCGCCGACAAGCGTGTCATATCCGTCAGGAAGCCTCGATATGAATCCGTGGGCATTGGCAATATCCGCCGCGGCGAGTATCTGCTCGACATGTGGATTGCTGCTGCCGTAGGCAATATTGTTGAAAATTGTGTCTTTGAACATCAGCGGTTCCTGCTGAACGAAACCTATCTGATTTCTGTAATAGTTTATATCGATATCTTTTATGTTTTTGCCGTCAATGAAGATATCGCCTTCATATTCGTCATAGTATCTCATGAGCAGGTTGATGAGCGTCGATTTTCCCGAGCCGGTGGTTCCGACTATTCCGACTATATCTCCCTGTTCTATTGTCAGATTTATATTGCTGAGCGCCTTCTTTGAGCGGTCAAAGGAGAAGTTGACATTTTTGAATTCGATTTTTCCTCTGATTCTCTCGGGAATATTCCCTTTGCCGAAATCGTGCTCGGGCTCGGCGTCGAGTATATCGAGAATCTTTTCGGCAGACGCGAGCGTATTCTGATATGTATCGGAAAAATTCGCGAAGAAATTCACGGGGTTGTAAAACATGCTCGCATAAGACACAAAGCTTACAAGAAGACCTATGGAGAAGCCTTTTTCTCCGGATATGACGTATGATCCGCCGGAGAACCAGATTATCAGCGAGCCGCAGGTGACAAGAAATGTCATAAATGCCGGGAAGACGCTTGATATCTTTGCCACCTGGTTATCTTCCCTGAGCCACTCGTCGTTATATGAATCATATTTGTCAACGGCCGCTTTTTCGTTTGTGAAAGCTTTTATTACTCTGATTCCGGGTATCGTATCGGTAAGAAGGGTGTTGATTGCGGAACCTCTTCTCCATATACGCATATATCTCGGGCCTATCTTTTTGCCGAAGAATCTTCCGATGACAACGACAAGGGGAATAGGCACAAGAGAAAACAGAGTCAGTTTCCAGTTGAGGCAAATCATGATTACCAGAATGCCTATCAGCGTAAAAAACTGCACCACAGCATCCTGCGTGATTCTGAGCACAAAATTCTGTATTACAGAAGTGTCGGAATTAACTCTGTTTATGACAGAGCCGGTAGAAGTCTTATCATAGAAACTCATCGGCAGATGCTGCGCTTTTGCGTAAATATCTTTTTTCATGCCGATTATGATTCTGTCGCCCGTAATCCTGAGTATATAAGACCTGAAAGCGGATACGGTATACTGCAGTATATAAACGCAGAGCAAAACGAGAATCATCTTTATCAGCATTGACAGCTGCCTTGACGGCAGCACCTTATCCACCATATATCCGGTGATATAAGGGGGAACGAGCGACATTCCCGTGGTGAAAACCGAAAGCAGCATGCTTACGATAAGGCCTTTTTTATACGGCAGAGCGTATGCCGCAAATTTGGTTATCATTCTTCCCTTTCCCTTGCAGTTTATGCATTCCGCATCGGGAGAGGGGAGCTTTCTGCCGCATTTCGGGCAGAAGGAGCGCTGCTTGAGAAAAGTGCTTTCCACCGCGTCAAGCAGCTCGGCGGAGTCAGTGCCCGCGAGCATTCCGTTTATGAAATCGGCTCCCGCGTCGGCGACATTGGCGGCCGCAAAAGAGAAACGGATGAGCTTTTTCCTTGAGCCGTCATCCATATATACGTCAAATGTGGCATTGCCGTACATTCTCTTGACCTTTGCCTCTTTTACATCCTTATACATGACACGCTCGTATCCTTCCGGATAGCTGTCATCAAAGGCATATACGCTGTCTGCGGCAAAACACAGCGCGCTCTCGCCGTAGGTTCCTTTAAGAGCAAGGTCTCCCACGACAATGAACAGCGCGGGCTCATTACCGAATAATTCATTATACTTTTCGCTGTATTTTTCCGGAAGCGGTCTGTTGGAACATATTCTCATATCTGTCACCCCGTTCCTGTGGAGATGAAACAACAATCATTTTTATTTACTCTTTTATCCGCGCACATTATATGCAAATGAATATCGATTGTCAACAGAATAATCAAGAAAATACAGGAATTCCGGATATTCTCACGCTCCTACAATCGCGAATGATAATGAGGCAACTTTTTGTGCATAATTCACGAAGACGTAAGACGAGCGGATTGAAATGAAAGCTGTTTCGGAAACGGTAACAAATATCGCGATTCTCCGAAAAGAAAAAAGCCCGTCAGAATTAAGTCTGACGGGCTTTCCGGTAGAGATGAGGGGAATCGTTGCCGTCGCAGGCTTATTGCCCGCTTCCGTGCCCGGCAAGATACGGTTCAGGTCTGATTATTATCTACCGCAATTTCTCTCCGTATTTGGATTATGTGCTCCAGCTGACGGCTGCGTGCAGGCCGTCAGTCAAATTCGGAGCCGTCGATTTCCTTAAGATCGACTCCGGCAGTTTCTTTAACCCTGAGTGAAAGAATGAAGAAGTCCGCAAGAAGTCCGGGTACGGCGAGGCACAGGGAAATAATGCCGATTGCCTGCTCGCTGAATAATTTCATAAAGAGGAAGGACATGCCGAAGGAGAATCCGATTCCCAGGCCCAGCGGCAGATATATTGCGGAAAGCATGGAGGAACGGAGCTCCGTGGGGGTGGATTCGCCGGCCATAAGGGAAATGGTGTCGATGTTGGCCCAGAACGTTCCCACGCTGCCGCCGCAGAGGAAGCCTACAAGCTGGGGAGGAAGCCCCTTTTCCGCGCCCAGCCAGAAACCGAGGAAG
>CADBOL010000082.1 GCA_902796295.1 Oscillospiraceae bacterium | reverse complement strand
GGAAATCAGGAGCGGACCGTATTTGCCGCCGCGGTTATTCTCAAGCATCTTCACACTTTCTCTGAGGTATACTTCGCCGCGCATAAGACCGGTCATTTTTCCGAGAGCCGCCGTGCCCGCGTCCGTGTATATTCTCTCTTTTTGTTTACCGTTTTTGAGCGTATAGCAGAAGCGGATGCTGTAAGGTCCGCGCTCGCCGGGAGCAGAATCCTTTATCATACCGTTGAGCTCAAGGAGTTTTTCAATATCCTCATCCGATTCAAAGCCTTCAAACACAACCCGGTCGGATGACTGCTCCGCAATGATGCTGTCCGCCGGCATATACCCCGCCGCGACGGCACTGTCAAGGGTATAGCGGTAATCCTGAACCGGTGTCGGCAGAGAGACGGAAACGCTTTTGATATCAGACTTTTCCGGGATATTTGCGAAGGCGCCGTTGATAATGACTCCCGTCACAAATATCACGCAGAGAAACACGCAGATTTCAAGCGGCAGATGCCATAAACGCCTGCGGAAAGCTTTCACGGAGCGTGTGAAGAAAAGGTCGGCAGCTGTATAGCCGGCTGCCATTATCACTATGCCGGCAATAGCGGTGATAACCTTGACAGCGCCGCGTGAAAACTCCGATGAGCGCAGGGTTTCGGAGACGAGCGATGCCATCCAGGTGCCCACGACGACCACGCAGAATCCTTCTGCGGCGGGGCAGGTACCCATGAAGCCGGCTTTTTCGGCCTTCCTGCGCGAGTGCAGCAGCATCGCCGCGGCGGCAATGAGAATTATTACGACAAAGAAAACGGCGGATTTTGCAAAAGGCGGGTAAATATATTCTTCGCCCTTCATAACCCAGAGCGAGTCGCCTGCGGCTGTTGCCGGGAATAAATACTCCGTAAACTTAAACAGCCTCTCGCCTGCTCCCGAAACTCTGTCGCCGTAAATATCAAGATAGTTTATACTGTTATTGAGGAGCGAAGAATTCGCAAGAGGAGAGCCGTATGCCATAACGGATATCAGTGAATACAAAGCTCTTGAAATAAACGCCGGAGAGAGCAGGAAGACCGAGCCGATAATAACCGATTCAATAACGGAGCCCGACATCATCATCACAAATGAGAATATTGTGAAGGAATAAAGAAAAACCGAAATATTTGAAATGCAGAGAAAAGCAAATGAAGTCCACATCTCTTTTGAACTGCCGTAAAACACGGCGTTGAAAACTGCTATAATAAGAAACGGTGTTATCACACTCATTGCAATTACCGTAAAAGCCGCCAGATATCTTGAGGTAAACTGACCCCTGCGGGATATGCCGAGAGAATACTGAGTGTTGACCGTCGGACGAAACATCATAAATCCGAATGAAAACAGAGCGAGCAGAAGCCCGGCACCTATCAGGATTATACTGTAACCGAGTGAAAATATGCTTTCATCGGCACCGGATAAAAATGTGAATTTGGCAGCGCCCTTTATTGACTCCGCGAGCTCGTGATTCCCGGCGGAAAGCGCATTGCGGTATCTGAAATATGCCGGAATAACTTCCCCGTAAATAAACAGCCCGAGCAGAGTCAGCGGAATGGGAAGCCCGATAAAGCGCTTCAGCATTTCACGGTATGTGAATCCGGATGGATTAAGAGAAGATTTCTCTGAAGTCATAATCCGAGCCCTCCATTTCTTCAAGGAATATCTCTTCGAGAGTAAGCGGGAATTTTTCAAGAAGCAGAGGGTTCATCGCCCTGAGTTTCGCTTCATTTTCATCCGCGTCGCCTCTTAGAGAAAGAGTAATCATTTTTCCGTCGCTCCTGAATTTAATGATATCAAGGCCGGCAAAATCGCTTTCGCTTTTTTCATCTTCAAAAACAAGGCGGAATCTGCATCTGTCCGCTCCGACATCATCAACCGAGCACTCGAGAGCGATTTTTTTGCCGTTTATGAGAGCGACCCTGTCGCATATATCGGAAATCTCACGCAGATAATGCGATGAGATAAGCACGGAGCATCCCTTTTCCGCGACATAATCGAGAATCATGCTGTTCATTCTGGCTCTTACGGCCGGGTCGAGACCGTCAAACGCCTCGTCAAGCAGTATCACGGAAGGATTCGCGGACATCCCGATAATCATTATCGCCTGGCGGAGCATACCCTTTGAAAACGAAGAGAGCTTCGCCTTTTTGTCGAGCGAAAACACCTCGCAGAGCTTGTCGAGAGTGTCAAAGCTGAAATCCGGATAATAGCCGGCGTAATACTGAGCGGTCTTGAGGAGCGAAGCGTATTTCGGATACCACTGCTCATCCGAAAAATAAAACATTCTCTGCCTGACCTCGGCGCAGTCAAAAGTGTTTCTGCCGTCAATGAGCGACTGACCGGAATCCGGCTTATAGACACCCGCGGCGCATTTGAGCAAAGTGGTTTTGCCCGCCCCGTTGAATCCGACCAAGCCGTAAACCGAGCCGTTTTCAACCTTTATGGATATATCTTCAACGGCAGTTTTGCCGTCAAAGGATTTCGTTATATTTTTTAATTCAATCATTTCTGTCCTCCCCGTAAACGGAGTAAAAGATCTCTCTTATTTCTTCGCCCGTAACACCGACCGATTTCGCCGCCTCAAAGGCATCGGCAATGTTTCTTTTTGCCTTGGCTGTAACCGCCTCGTTTTCGAGCGCGGACTTGCTCACAAAGCTGCCGATACCGGGCACGGTATATATGACGCCCGATGCCTCAAGCTCCGCAAAGGCCTTTTTGACCGTGTTGACATTGACGGACGCCTGCGCAGTTATAGACCTTATAGACGGCAGCTGAGAGTCGGCGGGATAAACCCCCAGGCGAATAAATGTGATTATCTGATTTTTTATCTGCTCATACACGGGTATCCTGCTGAGCTTGTCCACAAGAATCAAATAACCGCCTCCTTTACGATAGGTGTGCTATGTGTGATATCACACCTATACAATAGCACCGCATGATAAGATTGTCAAGGGGAAAACAAAAAAATTCACAATATTCACAAAATTTATAAAAATCAACTTTGCTGTTGTATTTTTCAAACGTATGTGATAAACTATACGATACAGTATTGTTTTAAAAATAATTAACTTTATATAGAAAGGATTTGTAAAATGGAAAACAAAGATCTGTTCCGCAGAGAGAATGACGGCTACAACCGCAGCGATGTTGACGAATACATCGCCAAAATCAAAGCAGAATACAAAAAGATTTATGAGTACGCTTCAAAAGTAAAAGCCGACAATGACAAGCTCAAAAAGATAGCCCGCGCACTGTCGGAGGAGAATAAAGCTCTCAATAATAAATAAAAGGGTTGTTTATCTATGGAAGAATTCAGACTTAAAAGTATAGACGAGTTCGATGAACTCTTTATTGCGGAAAGAAAGAAAAAAGAGGCTCCCGCCGCTCCCGAATCATCTCTGATTCCCAAGATGGAAGAGCCGGCTGAGATAGATATTTTCTCGGAGCCTGCCGATACAGGCGCGGCTGAAACACCTGCCGCTGCTTCGGGAGATTCGATACCCGGTTTCGCTCCGGTCGGCGCCGTTCCTTCCCCCAAAGCCGTTGCGGCTCCCCCCGCCCCGCTCTATGATTCGCCGAAGATGAGCCAGACTGACGTTCAGCCCTTCGGCTATAAGCCTCAGAGAGCCCAGGCCCCCACAATTCCCGGTGAAGAAGAGTATGAAGATGATGAGCCGGAGACAAAGCAGAGCGCAGGCGCATATGTCGGCAAAGCGATTGCCGTTATCATGATAGTTCTCACCGTGCTTGTTTTCATTTTCGGCTGTTTCATCACGGTATTCCTTGACACCTCCAGATCTCTCGGAAAATACACACTCAGCACACAGTCTGTCGATATTCCCGGCGATGTTGTATCCGGCAATATTTCAAAGGGTGACATGATTGTTTCCGAAAAGATTGATATCGATTCTTATGCTGATAAAGACTTTGTTGCAGTTCCTTCGGCAGATGCTCCGGGATGCGACATTGCCGTGTTTAAAAATGTTGAGACTTCGGAAGACGGTCAGAAATATCTCAGCCTTAACATGACCTCCAATCTCAACGGCCGCCCGCAGGGATATATGGCAGACGCCGTTTACGGCAGAGTCAAGTTTTATGTTCCGAAGCTTGCGGGTCTTCTCGGATTCGCATTGAGCAACTCTGTTCTCTTTATACTTCTCTTCATAGCTTTCGTGCTTATCTGGAGCCTTGTGATAGTCTTTATCGAAATGTCACAGAAGATGAAAAAATATGATGATGACGACGAGGATGAGGATACGGATTAAACGGTCCCGTCTTTCGGATACTCAGTGCCGGAAGCACCGAAAAAAATCAATATTTCACAGAAAAACGGCGTGATTCAATCACGCCGTTTTTTATTATATCGTCTGGCTGTCTGCATTTCAGCAAGCGGTTGATTCTTTCTTTTTGCCGGCAGCGTAAATGATTATGCCGGAAAGCAGTGCTCCTGCCGCGAGGCCGCCAATGCCGGCGAGAGCGAGCGCGCCGCCCGTGAAGGATGAGCCCGATATGCCGGCTGATGCGGCCGGTGAGGTGTCAAACTTGAAATATACCATTACGCTCTTTGCGCTCTGGTTCCAGCAATAGAGCTTGCTGTTGAGGTTGAACGCCGCTTTTTCTCCGAACATATGAATGCCTGTTTCATAACCCTGAGGGATTGCGGTGCTGCCGACAACAGCCTTAAGCGAACCGGCGAGAATCGGAGCTGCGGTATCGCTCTTCTGAGCATAGAGGGCGAGCCACTGCGGGTTTACGCAGCCGTTCATATCGGCGCAGGTGCCTATTTCCT
>CADBOL010000081.1 GCA_902796295.1 Oscillospiraceae bacterium | reverse complement strand
GGTTAAATGACAAACTCCCCCGGGTCCGTTTCACGGCTCCGGGGGAACTGATTAAAACATTTAAATTTGCAAAGCCCGCAAGGCCTTTAAACCTTGCGGGCTCATATTTACAGGTAAATTATATCTCAAAACTTGCATGGCGGGTAACGTGGCAGCCGACATTTACCGCTACGGGCAGGCCGGCAATGTGGGTGGGAAATGTCTCAATCGCAACCGCGAGGGCTGTGGTTTTTCCGCCGAAGCCCTGAGGGCCGACATCGAGGTCATTCACCCTGCCGAGTATTTCCTTTTCCATGTCTGCGTAGTATTCATCCTCATTCGGAATGCTCACGCTTCTGCAAAGCGCTTTTTTCGCGAGCAGTGCGCATTTCTCAAAATCGCCGCCAATGCCTATACCGAGCACAACCGGCGGGCAGGGATTGCTGCCTGCGATTTTAACTGTCTCCACAACAAAGCCGATTATATCCTCTCTTGAAGCGGAGGGAGTAAACATCCTCATCCTGCTCATATTCTCGCTTCCGAATCCCTTGGGCGCGACGGTGACTCTGACTCTGTCTCCCGGCACTATTCTCGTGTGAATCACGGCAGGCGTATTATCTCCCGTATTCACGCGCCTGAGAGGGTCGCTGACAACGCTTTTTCTGAGCAGACCGTCGGTATATCCCCGGGCAACGCCCTCATTCACGGCATCCTCAAAGCTGCCGTTTATAAAGTGGACATCCTGACCGATTTCGGCAAAAATCACAGCCATGCCCGTATCCTGACAAATGGGTATGTCAAGCTCCGCCGCGGCGTCAAGATTTTCGGAAAGGGCATGCATCACGCTCTTTGCCGGCTCGGAAACCTCGCAGTTTTCGCATGAACGTATTACGCTCTCAAGATCTGCCGGAAGAATCTTATTTGCCTTTATGCAGGCTTCTTTAATCTTTTCCGACAGCAGTTTCAAATCTATTTCACGCATAGTTATCCCCTGATTTTCAGCTGTTGCCTCTTCTCGAATATCCCCTGCTGCCGCGCTTTGAATCATTCTTTTTGAGATCTGACATCTTATCGTTGCTTATCTGCTTGAAGCGCGCCATCATATCTTCAAAAGTCTGGGGCTCACTTGACACAGCAGGCTTCTGGCCCTGCCAGGTCCTGGGCTTAGTGTTTTGTTTCTTTTGCTCCTGAGGTTTTTCCTCTTCCGCCTTTTCATTCTCAAGCAGATACTTTTTGATGGAAAGACTGACTTTGCCGTCGGAAGAAACCGAGAGTACCTTGCATTTGACCTCCTGGCCGACCTTAAGCTGATCTCTGATATCCTTGACATAGCCGACTCCGACCTCGGAGATATGCACGAGACCTGTTTTTCCCTCGTCAAATTCCACGAAGGCACCGAAATCCGTAATACCGGTTACTTTGCCGCTGACAATTGCGCCTGTTTCAATCTGCATATAATAGTTTTACCCTTCCTCAAGTAAGAATGTCTGATTTATTTTTGCCGCACTGACGGCTGATTATTCCTGCTCCGAATCGTAATATACCCGCTCCTCGGGGCGCACATAATTATAGTCTTCACGCGCCACGCGCTCGATATACGATTCGTTTTCTCCGTTATCTATGGTTTCCTGGATTTTGCTGTTTTCTTCCTCAATGTCTTTAACCGTCTGGCTCAGGCTCTCAATCTTCTCCTCCTGCTCCGATCTGGTTTTAAGGCGCTTGCTCACGGCAAGCACAAAAACCGCAACCATCACAAGGGAGATTACGGCGATGAGGGCGGCTATCATTTTTTTGCGGGGTGAAGAATTCTTCTTTTTCATTTCAATGCCATCCGTCATGATTTTTATACCCGAATATTATACACTATTGCGATTGTTTATTTCAAGTATTTTCATACGATTTTATCATTATTTTTTATACCGTATATATAAATGATGGAACGCGCGGATGTTGACAAACATAACGGCGGATGATATTATCAAAACGGTGATTTTACTTTATAAAGGGGATGATCCCGTGCCGTTTGCTCTTCGGATAATTGCATTTTTTATGTGTCTGATACTGCCTTTTTCAAATTTCATCGGCTCTTTCTCCAAAGAGAGCGATGCCTTATACACGGATTATGAAAAGCACGAAAAGGCGGAAAGAGAAATGACTGAATTTATCTTCGGCAAAAACGATATATGCGTTTCGCCTGCGGGCAGCGACACGGCAGACGGCTCTGCCGCCTCCCCTCTGCGCACCGTTGCGGCGGCAAAAGCTCTCGCCTCGCAAAAGAGAAAAGAGGGCGTCACAGACACAATCACTGTGTGGATAAAGGGCGGCGAATATCTCATTGACTCCCCGCTTGAATTCACCCGGGATGATGAAAACACTTCATACATCGCCTGCCCCGAAGAGAGCGTAAAATTCACTGGAGCCGTTAAAGTCAGCGGCTGGCAGGCCGGCAGCATCAACGGCCGCTCCGCTCTGAGCGCGGAAATCCCCGACGGCGTTTCATTCGTCAATCTGATAAAAAACGGAAAAACCGTACCTCAGACCAGATACCCCGAATCGGGATATTTCCATGTGAAAGAAACGAACCATGAAGGCGGCCTCTTTACAGATGAAAACACTCCGTGGGACTGGTCATACGGCGACCTTGAGCTGACCCCCGACAATAAGCAGGAGATAAAGGAATTCGCGAATCCCGGCAGTGTAACGCTGCGGGTGCTTCACTACTGGGCGGATGAAATCTCGACTCTCAAAGGTTATGACGGCAAAAGAAACAGGATCCTTTTCACAAAGCCCTGCTCAATGAAGATTGAAAAAGACCAGAAGTATTATTATGAAAATGTCCGCGAGGCGCTCGATAAAGAGGGCGAATGGTACCTAGACACCGCCGAAGGAAAACTCTGGTATATTCCCCTGCCCGGCGAGAGCGCGGATAATCTTGATATTTCATACGCTGTCACGGAAAAACTCATAAACGCGGACGGATGCGGAAATCTGACCTTTGAGGGCATAACATTTCAAAACACAGACAGCGTTATCCCGGAGCCCGAAAAGGGCAGCTGGCTGAGCGAATACGGCATGCGCTTCCCTCAGGCGGAGTATGACTGCGGCGGAGCGCTTGAATTCAGAAGCTGCGAAAACATAAATATCAGATACTGCCGCTTTGAAAATATCGGTCTGTGCGCGGTGAAATTCAACAGATATGTCAAAAATTCATCCGTCACCGGCTGTGATTTCATAAATACCGGGGCAACCGGTATATTCATAAACGGAGACAACACAGCGGATGACAGCCTTGCCACACAGGGCATAACAGTGCGCGATAATCTTATTGACGGCTACGGCAGATATTTTTACTCAGCCATCGGCGTTTTCATCACACACGCGAAAAACTGCGTGATTGAAAATAACGAAATATGCAACGGCTACTACACCGCCGTTTCTGTCGGCTGGCTGTGGGGATACGCCTTCAGCGTAACGCAGAATATCAAAATAAGAAATAATCTCATCTATAATATCGGTCAGGGCTGGCTCTCGGATATGGGAGGCATCTACACTCTCGGCAGTCAGCCGGGCACCGAGATTACGGGCAATGTCATCCATAACGTGGCGGCGGATACCGGTGAGGGCGGCTACGGCGGCTGGGGCATTTATCTCGACGAGGGCTCACAGCATATAAACGTATATAAGAATCTCGTCTATGCCTGCGGCTCACAGAGCTTTCATCAGCATTACGGCGAGAATAACATTATTAAAAACAATATCTTTGCCCTGAGCGAAAAGGGAGAGGTGCAGTCAAGCTTTTATCACCGCGACAATCAGACGGGATATAAGGATGAAGCTTCGCATAACGAATTCACACTCGAAAAGAATATAATCCTGACCCGCGGCACCCCCGCCTACACCGAAATCGGAGCCAGGGATTACACCGATAAAGGCAACATTTACTGGGATCTCAAAAACCGCTCAAATATATATTGCGACTGGAACTCCGCTAATAATCCCTTTGCGAGAGTCTTTGCTCCGCAGATGAAGGACCTCGGCCTTTTCAATGACGCCGTGATTGAAAATCCGCAGTTCAGAGACCCGGAGAATTTTGACTTTACTCTTCCGGATAACTCCCCGCTCCTCCAAAAGACAGGATTTGAGAAATGGAATTATAACACCGCCGGGACGCTGACGGAGCATACTGCCGGCTGAAAGCAAAACACAGAAACCCGCAGGAAATAACCTGTGCTAATTTTAAAGACTTTAAATGCGGGATTGACTGACAGTGTTAGATAAGTATCAAGGGTACGAAGACTATTAAATCTTCGTACCCTTAATCCTTTTTGTTCTCTATTTTATTCTTTTTGCTTTGCTGATAACAAATCAGAAATCATAAAACTAAAATCAGAAATTAACAGTTACGTTTTTCCACTTGAACATATTGAAAAGGAAGTTACTGAAGAATGAAATCAGTTTAGCAAAGAATCCGGTATCGACCTTAACTGTAAGTGTTGCGGAGTCAAGAACTTTAGTTTCGTATTTTACTTCAACCTTAACATTCTTTGTGGATGTTGCCTGGCCGATATCTGCGGAATAGGTGTTGCCGTTTACAGCCGCTTCTTTGCCGTTAATATAAACCTTTGCACCTTCAGGAACATTATTAAGCTTTACATTAACGGTTACCATTGTGTTATAAGCAGCGGTCTGTTCTTTGAAGTTTGTGGGTAGCTTGTATGTAGGCGTGGGGGGCTCGGGAGTTTCATTCTTGGTATAAACCGCTTGAACTGTAATGTCACTTGCCGCGAGAGTATATTCACTCCAATTGCCGGTGTAGCCCTCTTTGGCGGGAACTTTAGGCGCGGTTATGGATGTGGTTTCAACAGTGAACGGAATCTTTGCGACCTGCTTGCCGTCTGCCATAAATGTTGCATAATAGGTTATCGGCGTGTATTTTGCC
>CADBOL010000080.1 GCA_902796295.1 Oscillospiraceae bacterium | reverse complement strand
TGTCTTTAAATACTCATACTTTGTGACTTTCCCGTTTGCGTCCGTAACATCGCCGAGACCGGTGAGACCGTAAACGAGGCCGAGAACAAGCTCTCTGACATTGAACATATAGCTCGAAACGAAGCCGTTGACGATACCGAGGTCAAGACCTCCGTTAACATACTTCTGAAGAATGCCCTTGAGAGCACCGACAAGGTCGAGAACATCCCAGATAACCTGGAGATCGCCCTTCGATCTGTTCGTCTCATTGTTGGTTTTAAGAACGGTACTTTCAAGAATACCTTTGAGTGAAGCACCGTCGCCCAGAAGACTGAGAATATTCTGAACCTGAGCAATCAGCTGCTTGATACTAAGGACGGTACCGTTGATACTGGAAAGATCAAGTGTGCCGATGTAAATATCGACAACAAGATGCTTTTCCGCGAGCAGCTTGTCAAGAGCGTCAAGCGCCATCGAAGCGTACTGATCAACGCTGAATGATGGGATATCGACATCGTCGTACGTGAAGTTTTGATAAACACTTGCTGTGTTACTTCTGTACGGTGCATATGCCGATGCAAGCACTGACATTGAGCCCATAACCATCACTACCGCCAAAACCAATGAGAGAATGCGTAATGATTTTTTCATAAACTACCTCCTTTAAAATAACCGGGCAAAATTCTTTCAACTCCTCCTGCCGCCGGCGTTTCTGGATCCGCCCGCGGCATTCGTCGCAACTGACCTCCCTTTTGCCAACGCCGTCTGCCGTGCCGAAACACGGCACTCACAGTGTTGAAGGTCTCTTGCCCTTGCGATATCTGGGCGCACTGCACTGCAAAAAGGGGCACTGATCCCGTCTATCGCTGTTTGGTCGAATATAATATAATAAATTCTGCCCGTTAAGTCAAGAAAGTTAAAAAACTTTAATTTTTTTTGTGGAAACACACATTTTTGCATTTTTGGATTTGTGCATTTTTACAGCGAATTTTTACAATTTTTTCACTTTTCGCCCTCGATTTTTTGTGTAAAGAATTAAAACTTTACGATATTTTTGAGCAATTTACGGTACTGTGACGCAGGTCATTTTTGCCGAAAAAGCATCTTTTTCTGCCGAGCGGCCTGAAACGCCGTATTTTCAAGGATTCCCGCCCGGTCTGCCGTTTTCCGGGCATCAGACACGCAGAAAAACTCCCGCAGGATAACAGAAATCCCGCCCCGGGTAGGTAAAGCTGATAAGCTTTACAAAATGCCGGGGCGGGTATTTCAATAATCGCTGTTATAATTTAAAAAGATGTCAGACTGTCTGAGCGTGAAAATGCGCTATGTAAAGTTGATTATCTTTACAATGTTCTGAGGTAAATCTTGAATGAATCGCCGTCATTCTGCGGATAATCTGTCAGATTCAGGCCCGCATTCATCAGCAGAGCTCCCGAATAAACCTCGCCGGTCGTGTCATCGACATAATACTTCTCCGGGTCAAGACCCCTGAGCTTCAGGATAAACGCCTCGCCCCACTCTTTCCTCATCGTGACGCATGTAAGCAGAGCTTCATTCTTGTCTTCCGAAACCATCATCCAGGCGGCTCTTCTGTCGCTCTCCCACGGAGAAATCAGGCGGTACAGGTCTCCGTTTCTTATCAGATCGTAGTATTTATGGTATTCGCTGACCTGATCCTTGATTATGTCGATATCTTCGGGAGTGAATGTGTTCGGATCAAGCTCGTATCCGAATGTCCCCCAGAGGGCGACGTTGCCTTTTGTACCGAATCCGGCTCTCTTCGAGGCGGAGACATGCGCTCCCACCGTGCTCGCGGGGTAGCAGAGAGAGGTGCCGAACTGAATATCAATCCTGTCAACGGGGTCGGTGTTGTCGCTACACCAGATCTGAGGCGTGAAATAAAGCATTCCCGGGTCAAATCTTCCTCCCCCGCTCGAGCAGTTTTCAATCAGCAGATCGGGAAAATCAATTGTGAGACGGTCCATCACCTCATAGGTGCCGAGGACGAATCTGTGGAATACCTCCTTCTGCCTTCCGGGTGGAAGGATCGCCGAGCCGACCTCGCTCAGACTCCTGTTGCAATCCCATTTGACATATGCGATATTGTTTTCGGCGATTATATCCTTCATAAGCGAATAAATATAATCCCTTACGTCTTTCCTTGAGAAATCAAGCACATACTGGTAGCGCGCAATTGATTTCTCCCTGCCGGGAACATGGAGACACCAGTCGGGGTGCTCCCTGTAAAGATTGCTGTCTCTCGAAATCATCTCCGGCTCAAACCAGATACCGAATTTAATGCCGAGAGCATTGATTCTTGCGATGAAATCCTTAAGCGGACCGCCGAGCTTTTCCTCGTTGACCTGCCAGTCGCCGAGCGAGGATTTATCATCGTCTCTCTTACCGAACCAGCCGTCATCCATGACAAGCATATCTATCCCGAGCTCTTTTGCCCTCTCGGCAAATGTCACAAGCTTGTCGCCCGTGAAATCCATACCCGTGGCTTCCCAGTTGTTTATAAGCAGCGGGCGTTTGATATGAGCCCATTTGCCTCTTATGAGATGATTGGTGTAAAGTCTGTGGAAAGTCCTGCTCATACCGCCGAGGCCCTCATTGCTGTAAACCATTACCGCCTCAGGTGAAGAGAATTTATCGCCGGGCTCAAGATGCCACCCGAATGTATCGGGGTTGATACCCATGAGCACTCTTATGCCGCCGTGCGGCTCCGAGTCGCAGGAAAACTCGAAATTGCCGCTGTAAACAAGATTGAAGCCGTAGGCGCTGCCGTATTCCTCGTTTGTATCTTTTCCGACAATTGCTCCGAACGGATTCTGCGCGTGGCTTGAAAGCCCTCTGCGGCTGTATATACCCTGCTTTATATGTTTTACCGGTGTTCTTTCAAAGTTTCTCTCTCTGAGCCAGTTGCCGTAGAGCGTAATCATATCGTAATCGTGAGTGTTGAAATCGACACATGTGCTGAATACTCTCTCAATTTCAACCGCCTTATCCGACTCGTTAATAATCTTAACGGAGCGTGTCATGGCGCCGTATCCGGAGAATACGGTATAATACAATATTGCGCTCACTCCCGTAACCGCATCGCGCATGAGTATTTCAAGAGTATCCGCGTCGGAATCGGAATTGACATGGAGCGAGGGCAGGCCGTCAATGACAGGCTTTCCCGGATATATTTTATGTGAGACATATCTTAAATCCGTTGTATTGTTGCCGTCGGCATTCCTTATAGCAAATGCCGTTTCCCTGAAATCGCCGCTCCCCTCGCAGGGGTATTCAAACATTGAAACATCGGGTGAAAACTGTGTGTCGTCAATATTGATATTGAGCGGGGCGTGAGAGGCAAACCATCCCTTGTATCTGTGGGCGGAGAGATTGCTGTCGGGAATCTTTGCCCCGTAATACAGATGCAAGAGGTAATTCTGCTCATAAATCTCAAAAACATAACTTGATGTTGCGGTATCGAGCTTGAAAACCCTGTGCTCGGAATCAAATGAAATAGGCATAATTCTGCTCCTTTGTTTTCTTTTCGGTTCTACTGTATAAATATATGAAATTGCAGGCGCATTGTCAAGAACCAATGTATCTTATAATTAAAATATTGTTATTGTGCACAGTTTACAAACGTTTTTTTAAGTGATATAATAAATTGATTTTTCCGAAAGGACAGTACCTATGAAATATTTAAGCACAAGAGATGAAAGCGTAAGGATAGAATCATCTTACGCAATCGCAAAAGGAATCTCCCCGGAGGGCGGTCTCTTCGTTCCCGAGACAATCCCCCGTTTAACGCTTGATGAAATCGGAGCACTTGCCGGCAAAAGCTATGTTGACAGAGCAAAGAGTATTCTCTCGCGCTTTCTGACAGATTTTACGCCGGAGGAGCTTGACAGCTGTGTCACCGGCGCTTACGGCAGCAATTTCTCAAGCGAAAAGATTGCTCCCATGGCGTTTGTTAAAGACGGCCTTAATATCCTTGAGCTCTTCAAGGGTCCTACCTGCGCTTTCAAGGATATGGCTCTGCAGATACTGCCGAGATTTCTCACAATCGCCGGCAAAAAGGCAGCCGGCGGCACAAAGATAATTATCCTCGTCGCCACATCGGGAGATACCGGCAAGGCGGCTCTCGAAGGTTTCAGAGATGTTGAAAACACTCAGATCCTCGTCTTTTACCCGAGCGACGGCGTCAGCCCTATGCAAAAGCTTCAGATGTGCACCCAGGAGGGTAAAAACGTTGCGGTAAGTGCCATCAAAGGTAATTTTGATGATGCGCAGACCGGCGTCAAGAATATTTTCACAAACCCGGATATAATCAAAAAGCTTGCCGATAACAATATGGCTTTTTCCTCGGCGAATTCAATCAACTGGGGGCGCCTTGCTCCGCAGATAGTTTACTATGTCTCCGCCTACTGTGATATGGTTGAGAGCGGAAAAATATCGTGCGGGGACAAAATCAATATCTGCGTTCCCACCGGAAACTTCGGCAATATCCTCGCGGCGTATTACGCGAAGGAAATGGGCCTGCCGGTAAACAAGCTCATCTGCGCCTCAAACTCAAACTCCGTGCTCACGGATTTCCTTACAACGGGCACATACGACAGAAACAGGGAATTCTACACCACAATATCCCCCTCAATGGATATTCTCATATCATCAAATCTTGAGCGCCTGCTGTACCACATTGCAGGAAGCGAAAAGGTAAATGAATGGATGAGCCTGCTCAAAGCAGAAGGAAAATACACCGTTGATGATAAAACACTTTCGGAAATCAAAGACCTCTTTGCAGCGGGATTCTGCGACGATGAGGCCACGAAGGCGACGATTTCAAAAGTTTTCAGAGAAGACGGATATCTCTGCGACACTCACACGGCCGTTGCCGTCACCGTATATGAAAATTACAGAGCGCAGACCGGCGATATGACCGAAACGGTAATCGCCTCCACCGCGAGCCCCTTCAAATTCAGCAAAGCCGTGCTCGAAGCAATAGAGGGCAGAGAAAGTTCTCTTGACGAATTCGATATGGTGAAGCACCTCGCGGAGATTACAGGGCTTGAATGCCCCGCTCCTCTCGCAAACCTTAAAGAGAAGCAGGTCAGGTTCACAGGCTGTTGCAGCAGGGATAATATGGACGAAGTGGTCTTCAATATGCTCGGAATCTGAGGTGAACTATGGCGCTCTACGCAATAGGCGACACTCATCTTTCCCTTTCAACAGGGAAAAAAATGGATATATTCGGCGGCTGGGAGGATTACGAACTCCGCCTTAAAACAAACTGGGAAAAACTCGTTGAACCGGATGACACGGTTGTGATTCCCGGAGATATTTCCTGGTGTATGACTATGGAGGAGGGCCTGGAAGACTTCAGGTTTCTCGATTCTCTTCCCGGTAAAAAAATAATACTCAAAGGCAATCACGACTACTGGTGGTCAACGAAGAAAAAAGCGGATGAATTCTTTGAAAAATATGAACTTGCTTCGCTCAGTATTCTGCATAACAACGCCTACACCTGCGGAAACATCGCGATATGCGGCACGCGCGGCTGGTTTTTTGACGCAGAAAACGATACCGACCGCAAGATAGTCCTGCGCGAGGCAGGCAGACTGCGTATGTCGATATCCGCCGCGAAGCAGACAGGGAAAGAACCCGTCGTGTTTCTGCACTATCCGCCGCTGACCCTCGAAAAGAAATGCGAAGAGATATACGGAGTGCTCGTCGAGGAGGGAATAAAGAGATGCTACTACGGGCATCTTCACTCCTACTCACACCGGACAGCCTTTACCGGCGAGAGCGACGGAATCATGTTTAAGCTCATCTCGGGTGACTACCTGAGATTCTGCCCCGAGTTCGTGCCTGAAAAATATGAAATTTCAGGTTGAATTTTAATATATACTCTGTTATAATTTACAAGTTAAAAATTATCCGGAAGGAAGTTTACTATGAGTTTAGTATCAGCAAACAAAACAGAAACCAACACCTACACTGTTGAAATCAGCGTTTCCGCGGAAGATTTCAAAAAAGCCGTTCAGGATTCCTATTTCAAAAACAGGAAAAACATCCAGGTTCCCGGCTTCCGCAAGGGCAAGGCTCCCAAGCACCTTATCGAATCCCTTTACGGCGAAGATTTCTTTTATGAGGATGCTCTTGAGGCAATATTCCCCTCAGAGGTTGACGCCGCTTACAAAGAGGCGGGCATAGAGGCCGTTGACCAGCCGAGAGATCTTGATGTCAAGACAATGAATGTCACCGAAGGTCTCAATTTCACATTCAACGTTACGGTTAAACCTGAAATCAGCGTTAAACAGTATAAGGCAATCGAAGCCGAAAAAGAATCCGCCGATGTAACCGATGAAGAAATCGACGGCGAAATCAAATATATGCTTGACAGAGGCTCGCGCATTGTCGATGTTGACGACAGACCCGCAAAAGACGGCGACATAACAGTTATCGACTTTGAGGGCTTTACTGACGGCGTTCCCTTTGAAGGCGGAAAAGCTGAGAAATATAATCTCACGATAGGCAGCGGCCAATTCATCCCCGGCTTTGAGGAGCAAATTATCGGCCACAGCATCGGTGATGAATTTGACATTAACGTTAAATTCCCCGATGATTATGCAGAGGAGCTCGCAGGCAAGGATGCCGTATTCAAGATAGTTCTTCACGAAATCAAATACAAAGAGATGCCCGAGCTTGACGATGAATTCGCCAAGGATCAGGATTATGACACGGTTGCCGACCTTAAAGAAGGCGTAAAGAAAGACCTTGCCGCTCATAAAGAGGAGCATGCACAGCATCATTTTGAGGATGCCGTTATAGAGAAGCTCTGCGAAAACGTTGAGGGCGAAATCCCCGAGGTTATGTTTGAAAACAAAGCGCAGAATAATATCAGAGACTTCGAGCAGAGAGTCACCCAGCAGGGTCTCAATCTCGAGATGTATCTCGGCTATATGGGCCTTGACAAGGATTCATTTGAAAAAATGATGAGAGAGAGAGCAGTCAATGATGTCAAATATGAGCTCGCTATAGAAAAGATAATCGAGCTTGAAGCTCTCAAGGCAACCGAAGAGGAAATTGAAAAAGAATACGCCGATATGGCGGAGCAGTATAAGCTCGATGTTGAAAAAATCAAGAGCATAATACCGGCAGACGCCGTTGAGGAGCAGATCAACAGACGCAGCGCGGCAAAGCTTGTCATTGACAGCGCTGTTCCCGTTGCTCCCGCAGCCAAGGAAGATGCAACAGCCGATAAGGCGGAAGAGGAATAATATTCACGGAGGATGACTTATGGCACTTGTACCGTATGTAATCGAGCAGAGCAGCCACGGAGAACGCTCATACGATATATTCTCAAGACTGCTTAACGACAGAATCGTCCTGCTCTCCGACGAGGTCAACGACGCTACCGCGAGCGTTGTCGTAGCCCAGCTTCTCTACCTTGAGAGCATGGACCCCGACAAGGATATATATCTTTATATCAACAGCCCGGGCGGCTCAATCACCTCGGGTATGGCAATCTATGACACAATGCAGTATATCAAATGCGACGTTTCCACCATCTGTATGGGTATGGCCGCTTCAATGGGAGCTTTCCTGCTCTCATCCGGCGCCAAGGGAAAGAGACTCGCTCTGCCCAACAGCGAGATTATGATTCATCAGCCCATGGGCGGCGTACAGGGCGGCACACAGGCCTCCGATATGAAAATCGCCACCGACCATATCCTGAGAATCAAAGACAAGCTCAACAGAATTCTTGCCGAAAACACCGGCAAATCCATTGACGAAATAGCCGTTGACACAGACAGAGACAACTGGCTCACAGCCGACGAGGCTCAGCTTTACGGCATTGTCGATAAAGTAATAACACACAGATAACCGGAGAATAAATATGGCAAGAGATGATGATAAACGCATCAATCAGCCGACCTGCTCATTCTGCCACAAAACGCAGAGTCAGGTCTCTACCCTGATAAACGGCGGCAACGGCATAT
>CADBOL010000079.1 GCA_902796295.1 Oscillospiraceae bacterium | reverse complement strand
GTTTTCGCCGTATTCTCCGTTAATAATTATTGTACCATCACCGTTTTCATAAATCAAGCTGATTTTGCCAGAAGGAGCGGTAATATCGGTTGATTTTTCTCCGGATTTTATAGTAACCAGATCCGCCGGTGTATCATAATCCCCGGTGTCAACTTCACCGGTTAGTGAATACATTTTATATTTCGTCTTAAGCGCCGCCTCGACAGCGCTTACCGCGTCAACAAGTTTACAGGATCTGCCTTTATCCTTATACGGATAAACTGTTTCGCCTGCATTATCAACGACAATGTTTCTGACCTGCGCTCCCGTAAGCGACGGGTTTATGCCCCATACAAGCGAGACAATACCTGCAACTATCGGCGCGGCGCAGGAGGTGCCGCTCATAAGCGTATATTTCTCTTCGTCCGAGGTCAGCCCGTAAATACGTGCTCCGGGCGCGGCGATAACAACTCCGTCTCCGAAATTCGAAAATGAGGCGAGATGGTATTTTTCATCGGAATATCTGTATGTTGCGGCTCCGACTACAAGCACTCTGTCGAGCAGGTCTTTTTTGCTTATACCCGGCCAGAGAGATATAACGTTATCCTCCCGGAATGTCGCAAAGTGCGCGTTGAAGAATGAATCGGCCGCCTCATCGTTGATGTCTCCGTTGCCTGCGGACTGAACGGCGACAAAATCATATCCCCTGCCGATAAGCACCGACATCACGGCCGAGTAAATCCCGGCGTAGGTATTCATCGTCCTTACCGATTCGGGATCCTCGGGATCGGTGTTTCCCGATGTCCCGAGCGACATATTTATAACCTTAGCTCCGGATTTTACAAGGCGGCAGATGCCGAAGAATATGTGAAGTGTTTCATTCCAGTTCTGACCCTCATCCGCTTTCCAGTCAATACAGACTAACTCGGATGCGGGATTTATGCCGGCAATTCCTTTGCCGTTGTTACTCTGAGCTCCTATTACGCCGGCAACAAAGGTTCCGTGAGGAGCCGCGACATTTCTCCTTTTATCGCCGTTTGACGGAAATGATATTCTGTCTTTGAGATCCTCGTGGCCGGTATCAAAACCGGAATCAAGCACACCGACTTTAATTTTGCCGAAATACTCCGAGTAATTCCACGCTTCTCTGATATGAGCGGCGTCAATATACCATCTGCCGCTGCCGAATTCATTTTCGTCATTCCAGTCATAACCGCTGTCAAAAGGATCATCGGGCGTTGTGTCGGGAGAGGATTTCACAAAAGGAACCGGAGACGCCATAAGAACGGCAGGATATTCTTTCTCAATTTCTTCTCCCAGGGATACGAGTTCATTGTAATCCGTAAAACCGGAAGAGACAATGAACATATCGGACGGGCATGCCCAGCCGAGGAGCCTGAGACCGTATTTTTTGAATACCTCGTGCTTCTCCGCCACAGAGCTGCCGTTTTCAAAAATCATTATCAGAAGATTCTTGTAATAACCGCATCCGTTTTTATAAAGCTTTACCTGAGATAATCCGATGTTATCAATGAAATCATCGCTTATCGATGTCCCGCCGGACGGTATTCCGGTTACAAGGCCGAGAAGGACATCGCCGGCATTTCGCGGTATCGCCGCAAAAAAGCCGGAAAGCGCGGTGATAAAAGACATAATCAGAGCGATAAGCTTATCCAATCTTTTCTTCCCCCCTGCTGAAATCTGTCTGGCTGAGAATAACGCCTGCAAACATAATCACACAGCCGATGATTGCCCTTGTTCCCATTACATCATGCAGAATCAGACGCCCGAATATTGCGCTGAAAACGGATTCAAGGCACATGAGCAGAGACGCTACGGCGGGCTCGGTATATTTCTGGCCGAATACCTGCAGCGTAAAGGCGATTCCCGTGCTCGCAATTCCGGTATACAGAAGCTGCGGAACGTATTTCAGTATTTCGGCGGTATCGGGCTTTTCAAAAATAAACATGAAGATGACCGAAACGCCTCCCGCCACAAGAAACTGAGTGCATGAAAAAGCCATCGGCTCAACCTCATTGCAGAATCTGTCAACAGTCAGAATATGGGCGGCAAACATAAAAGCGCAAAGAAGTGAAAAAAGCTCTCCTCTGCCCATACTGTAATCGCCTTTTCTGATACAGAGAAAATAAAGCCCCGTTATACCGAGCGCAAGCGCGATCCATACATTGAGCTTTATTCTTCTGCCGGCAAACAGCCCCGCAAGCGGGACAAGTATCATATAAAGCGCGGTGATGAAACCCACCTTGCCCGCGGTTATATCAAACGTGAATGCGTGCTGCTGAAGGTTGCTCGCGACAAACAGAACAAGGCCGCAGACTGTTCCGCTGAACGCGGTTTTTTTAAAATCAAAACCGGTTTCTTTTCCGGGCTCCTTATTCTTATTCTGAAGCTTGTGAAACACCGGCACAAGAGGCAGGAGCACAAGGCCGCCCATAACCATACGTATTCCGTTGAATGTGAATGTACCGAGCGACGCTCCGGATTTCTGAGCTACAAAAGACAGGCCCCATATTACGGCGGCAAGTATGCAGAACACAGGGCCTCTCGCTTTTTTCTCTCTGATATGAATCATGCCTCTCTGTCAATCTTTAAAATTGACCGCAAGGCATAATAACCTTGCGGTCAGAACCGTTTTATTATTATTCCGCGGGAGTCTCCTCAGCGGGAGCGGCTGCCTCTTCAACTGCCTCGGCTGCTTCTTCAACAGCTTCCTCAACGGGAGCGGCTGCCTCTTCGACTGCCTCTGCTGCTTCCTCAACAGCTTCCTCAACGGGAGCGGCTGTCTCTTCGGCTGCCTCTGCTGCTTCCTCAACAGCCTCCTCAGCGGGAGCGGCTGCCTCTTCGACTGCCTCTTCGACTGCCTCGGCTGCTTCTTCAGCAACTTCCTCTGCGGGTGCGGCTGCCTCTTCGGCTGCTTCTTCAACTTCGGGCTCTGCCGGAAGGAGAGCGCGGATTGAAAGGCTTACACGCTTCTTGTCATAATCGATACCTGTAATCTTGCAGGTAACCTTTTCGCCGATTGAAAGCTCGTTTTCGGGCTTCTCAACGCGGTGATTTGCAATCTGGCTGATATGGATGAGTCCGTCAATACCGGGGATAACTCTGGCAAAAGCGCCGAAAGTGGTAAGACCGACTATCTCAGCTTCTATTACGGAACCCTCGGGATAATTCTTCTGAAGGATTACCCAGGGATTATCCTCGTCTTTTCTGTAACCGAGTGAAATCTTTTTGTTTTCACGGTCAAGTGACTTGACATAAACTTCGACTTCCTGGCCGACCTCAAAAATCTCTGAAGGATTCTTGATTCTTCTCCAGCTCATTTCTGAGATGTGAACCATGCCGTCAACGCCGCCGATATCAACAAAAGCGCCGTAATTGGTAAGTGACTTGACTGTACCGGTATAGCTCTTGCCTTCCTCGACCTGTGCCCAGAATGCATCGGCAATCTGCTGCTTTTTCTCTGCGAGTACGGAACGGATCGAGCCGACAGCTCTCTTTCTGCGGGGATCGACATCGATGATGCGGAACTCAACATTCTTTTTGAGCAGGCCGTCAAGTGAATCGCCTCTGCGCTCGGTGGCGAGAGAAGCGGGAACAAATACGTTTGAGCCGTTGGAAGAAACTATTACGCCGCCCTTGATGGCTTCGATAACAGTGCCTTCAAAAATTCTGCCGTCCTCTTTGCCGTCGATGATGTCAACCCATGATTTGAGAGCGTCTGCGCGCTTCTTTGAAAGCAGAACGGTACCCTCGGCGTCATTCTTCTTCATAATGACAAGGTTGATTTCGTCGCCGATCTTAACCTCTTTTGAGGGATCGACATTGGGGTCTGCGCTGAATTCCTCATTGGGAACTATGCCGGTAAGACCGCCGAGAATGTGATTCTTGGGGATGTCCACCTGTACCTCTGTGGGAGTAATGCCGTAAACTGTGCACTTGATAACTGAATCATCAACGAGTGTGTCGTTAAGAAGCTCAACAAAGTTTTCGCTGTCAGCTGACGTTGCTACAGAAGGCACCTCCTCTACCACGGTATTTTCGGTTTCTTTGATGTTGTCTGACATTGCTGAAAGTACCTCCTTAATAATCGCGGCGGGAGTTGAAGCCCCTGCCGTAACGCCAACCCTGGCGTATGTGGAAAAATCTATATTTTTGAGCTCTTCGGCTCTTTCCACCAGAAATGTATCACAGTTTTCGCTGCAGACGTCTCTGAGTTTTGCCGTGTTGGAGCTGTGTCTGCCGCCGATAACAATGACCGCGTCACACTCAAGCGAAAGAGACTGCGCCTCTTCCTGCCTTTTGCGTGTAGCAGAGCATATTGTATCAAAAATTTTTGTATTTGTACAGAGAAATTTTATTATTTCTTTACTTTTTTTCCACTCATTTTCCGAAAAAGTTGTCTGAGAAACGGCAATTATTCTTTTTTGACATAATTCCGGGTTCTCATCAAGTATTATTTTAAGCTCTTCACACGATGAAAAAACATACGAAACGCCCTTGCAGCAGCCTCTGATTCCGATAACCTCGGGGTGAGAGGCATCGCCGGCGATAAGCGTCGGAATATCGGGAGCGGAGTTTTCGGAAACGATGCCGTGAATCTTGCTCACAAACGGGCAGGTGGCATCGCAGATATGAGCGCCTTTTTCTCTCAATCTCTCTTCGGCTTCGGGAGTGATTCCGTGAGCTCTGATAATCACGGTTTCCCCGTCGCGGATTTCATCGGGCGATTCAATCACTCTGAGACCTTTTTCGCTGAGATCGCGGGTGACATCGGGGTTGTGTATTATCTCGCCGAGCGAACAGCATCTGCGGCCCGAATTCACGGCGTCATATGCCATTCCGACGGCTCTGTCAACGCCGAAGCAGAAGCCCGCGGTCCGTGCGGTGATTATTCGCAATGTCCTTCCTCCCAGAGAGCCTTGATTGCATCAAAAATCTTAT
>CADBOL010000078.1 GCA_902796295.1 Oscillospiraceae bacterium | reverse complement strand
ACGGCTGCGCATGATTTCATCATAAACCGTATTTATATCGATCTCTTTAGCGGCGGGATTGTCAAGGGGAATCATATCTGCGTTGGAGCACCACTTGCAGGCGAAATTGCATCCCTGCAGATGATAGACGAGGCGGTTTCCCGGCCCGTCCTGTGAATAGTTAAATCCCTTTGCTGCAATTTTCATTGTTTCTCTCTTTTATATGAAAAATGTATCCGGGCTGCACCCGGCATAAACCGGGTGCAGCCTTGAGTTTAAAAGATATAAGGTTTCATGTATCTGATGGTGAAATCAATTCCTCTTTCTCCGAGGTCGCCTCTCCAGTATGATGAATGCGGCTCTATCGAAAGCATGCCGTCATAATTCTTGGTGTAAAGCACATCAAGCAGAGCTCCCCAGTTAATCTGATCGAGTCCTGCGGGGGCATCATCATATCTGCTGCCGTCAATCTCGACAACACCCTTGAGGTGAACATGATAAACTCTGTCGCCCCAGTCTCTGAGCTCCTTGAGATAGTCGTCTCCCCTGCCTATGCAGTGAGAGGCGTCATATTTTATGCCGAGCTCCGGCAGCGCGGTGTGGACTACGCTCCACGCCTTGTCATTATAGACAAAGTTTGACCAGTCGCAGTTATATGTGGCAAGCTTTATTCCCTTGTCCTTAGCATAGTCAAGAAGGATTGAGATATACTCTATCGCCTTGCGGCAGTTTTCATAAAATCCCAGGGATTCGGTGTAGTTTACGCCTACATTGTAGACGGGGCATCCGATAATCTCCGCAGCGTCAATGACCGCCTTGTCATCGCTGAGAGCCGAGGGAATAATCTCTCCCTTTTCGTCTATTCTCTGCATTCCCCATCTGCCCATTGAGCCGACAGAGACGCCGTATTTTTCGCTGTATTCCTTTATTTTCGGAGCCTTGGCAAGAAAATCCTGAGCGTCAACATCGTGATTGACGGTGAATTCCACCGCCTCAAGACCCTTGTTTTTTACATACTCAAAATCTTTCTCTTCCCAGCCGCCTATAATGCCCAGTTTCATCATAACTCTCTCTCCGTTCTTTTTTATTTTATTGAATTAAAGAAGTTCTATACCGTTTGCCTTGCATTCCTCTATCATGCCTTCGGGCCATACCGAAGCCTGTACCTCGCCGATATGCGCCTTATGAAGGAAAAACATGCAGATGCGGCTCTGGCCGATGCCGCCGCCCATAGAGTATGGCAGCTCGCCTTTCAGAAGCGCTTTGTGGAAGGGCATCTCCGCCCTCTCGGGGCATCCCCTGATTTCAAGCTGTTTAAGCAGGGATTCCTCGTCAACTCTTATACCCATTGACGACAGCTCAAAAGCTATGTCAAGCACCGGGTAATAGACTACGATATCGCCGTTGAGCTCCCAGTCATCATAGTCGGGCGCTCTGCCGTCGTGAATCTGTCCGCTTTTAAGCGCTCCGCCTATCTTTTCAATGAATACCGCTTTCTTTTCGCGTGCGATTTTATTCTCTCTCTCCTTGGGAGTGAGATCCGGATACATATCCTCGAGCTCCTGAGTGGTGATAAAGGAAATCCTTTCGGGCAGGAAATCTCTCTGCACAAAAGCGTAGTCATCCGCGATATATCTCTCCGTGTGTCTGAGCGCCCTGTAAATCGCCCTGACGGTATGGTGAAGCGTTTCGGGAGTCCTCGCCTCTTTGGCGATATGCTTCTCCCAATCCCACTGATCGACAAATACTGAGTGGATATTGTCGGTATCCTCGTCTCTGCGTATGGCATTCATATCGGTGTAAAGACCTTCGCCCACGGCAAAGCCGTATTGCTTCAGAGCCATTCTCTTCCATTTCGCGAGAGAATGCACTATCTCCATATCTCCGTTTCCGATATCTTTGACGTCAAAGCGCACGGGCCTTTCCACGCCGTTGAGAGTGTCATTGATTCCCGAATTTTTCTCAACAAAAAGGGGCGCGGATACTCTCGTGAGATTGAGCTGAATTGCAAGGTCTCTTTCAAAGAAATCCTTGACTTTTTTTATCGCAAGCTGAGTCTGTCTCGGGGTCAGCTCGGATTTATATCCCTCGGGTATTTTGAGATTATACATAAAATCACCGCCTGTTATGTTTTTCGCCTGCCGGCAATCAGAGAACGAATAAAATATGTATCGCGATAAATGCCGCGGCAAGAATAAAATTGATGCAGTTTCTTTCGCAGAATGCTCCTGCTCTCGTTATAAGCGCAAGAGGCAATGACAATATCTTCAATATCATGGATGGGCCTTTTTTGCCGTGAAAAGCGAGGCCGAAATAATTCAGTATATCCTCTGTCAGCGGGAAAAGGCTGCAAAGGAATGAAACGCCCAGATAAATCATTATTACATAGAAAATGAAAAGAGGAAGCGAATCATAGGGGGTGACGCCCAGATAGAATATATTGAGCACTCCCGCGTAAAGAAACGCCATGCCCGCGTTGAACATCATAAAACCGGGGCCGGTCGCCATAAGCCAGGCCGACCAGGGTGTTGTCGCGAGCGCGTGCTCCACATGACCGCACGCCTCATCCGGTCTCAGATATCCCTCGCTCTCAACCGGAAGATGAAGAATCTTGCAGGTAATATGCTCCCAGACTCCTCTGACAAATGTGCCCGGGAAAAGGAGGAATTTGAAAATAACATATATCAGCTTCATATAAGATCGCATCCTCCTTCATTAAGAATATCTTTTATATCCGCTTCGCCGTTTATTATTCTCTCAACTTTGTCGCCGGAGAAACTGCGGCCCTTGAATGATTCGAGAACATCGGGTATCTGATCCGCGTTTTCCGTATTCTTCTCTCCGTATTTATCGCAGAGGAAAGCGGTAACGTAAACCGTGGCAAAGAGCTTTTCGTTCATTACGGATGTATCTCCGTAATATGACTGGCGGTAATATGCCTTTTCATCCGCCTTCATGGCCTGCTCAAAGGCCTCGTCATATTTACCCTGTGAAAGATATGCGAGAGCGAGCTGACGGTTGTATTCGGGAATAAGCTCATAGAGCGCCTGCGCGCTGGATGCCGTCTCCTCCATATCTTCATACTCTCCGGTAACTCTGAAAAGATAGAGCAGCAGCTCGTATGCGCTGTCGGATTGTTTGCCTTCGCTGGTGACATTGTTTGCGCAGTATTCATAAACGATATCCTTGAGGTTATCCGTATCGCCGCGGCTCTTGTACACCTTTGCGAGCAGGTAATACGGGTCGAGCGCAGATTTATCCTCCTCTACGATATCCTTGAGCATGGTGAGAGCTTTTTCATCTTCACCCTGTCTTATGAGCATATCGCAATACTGATTGATAAACAGGAATCTCCAGTCGATATCATCGGTCTTCTGATCCTCAAGCGCCATTTCGAGATATTTTTTCTCTGCCTCTTCGCCCATATTGCTCATGCCGGCGACATCGAATTCAAACAGGTCGACAAGCACGCTGTCTATGCCTTCTTTGCCTCTCTGTTTCTCTATTGTCTCGATGGCTTTCCTGCCGTCTTCCGGCCCGGCGTTTTCGTTTTCGGCAACGGCATTGTATGCGTTCATTATCTTCACATACATATTCTGGTATGTATCGTATATTCTCCTGTTTTCAATAACGGCTTTGGATTTTTCTTTGAAGGCTGCCGCACCGGGGCTCGTGAAAATATATTCCTCATACTGATGCGCCATAAGGGGATTATAGAATTTGACCGTATTTTTGAAAACCTTTTCATCAAGCTTTGAACCCTTCGCGACAAAACTGCTGAAAAAGCCGGTGCCGATATGCTCCTGCACGGTGGAGATAACTTCATCGGTCCCTTTATAGCTGTCAAGAGCGGGATAAACAAGACTGCCGGATTCATATATGAGGCCCTCAAAAACCTGAAGGGCGGGCAGAACATTCAGCACCATGACTATGAAAGCAAAGAGTGAAACGAGGATCGCCGCAGCGCCCGCTATATATGAGACAAGCGGAACCTTGACCCTGACCAGCTTCTTTTCGCATTTGCGGCAGTAGTCGTGGCCGTAAGGGGCAAATTCGCGGCCGCAGTTCGGGCAGATAACGTCTTCTTTCCCGTTTTCCGATTCTTCTGTTTCTTCCTCCGCCTCTTCCGCCGATTCCACCGGTGATTCCGTATCGCCGGCAATCTCTTCAAAAGCGGTTTCTTCTGTTTCTGCAGGCTCGGTTATTTCCTGCTCTGCGGCGGAAATTTCGCCGAATGCTTCATTTTCCGCTGTCTCTTCCCCGGTCTGAGGAACGTTGTTATTCATTTCGCTGTCCAACTGTATCGCTCCTTTCTACTCTCTTCTGAATTTTCTGTCAAGAGATCTGAACTGTACCGCCTGAGCTATGTGCGAGGCCTCTATTGCCTCGCTGTCTTCAAGATCCGCGATGGTTCTTGCGACTTTGAGAACCTTGTCATACGCCCTTGCGGACAGATCCAGCTTCTCAAAGGCCTGCTCAAGCATCACCATTGCCTTGGGAGTGGGGTTGCAATATAGTTTCGCCAGTTCCGGCGTCATCTTGGCATTGCACGTAATGCCGGTGCCCGCGAGACGCTCCTGCTGCTTTTTGCGCGCAGCGTTGACTCTCTTCTTTATATCTGCCGAGCACTCTCCCGGCACCTTTGATGAAAGCTTTTCAAAGTCAACCGGGGGCACCTCTATATGAATATCTATTCTGTCAAGCATAGGCCCCGAAATCTTTGCGAGATATCTTTTTGCCGCTCCCTCCGGGCAGGTGCACTGCCTTTTGGGATGGCCGTAATATCCGCAGGGGCAGGGATTCATCGCGCACACTATCATTGCCGAGCATGGATATGTGACGCTGGCGTTTACTCTCGAAATAGTGATTTTGTTATCTTCTATCGGCTGGCGGAGAACCTCCATGGCCTGCCTTGAGAATTCGGGCAGCTCGTCAAGAAACAGCACTCCGTTATGAGCCAGGGAAATCTCTCCCGGCCTCGGAATCACCCCTCCGCCCGAAAGCCCCGCCGGCGATACGGTGTGGTGAGGTGAGCGGAAGGGTCTCTCCCTTAGCAGGGAAACACCTTCGGGAAGCTCGCCCGCAATGGAATAAAGCTCCGTTGTCCTTATGCTTTCTTCAAAAGTCATATCAGGCAAAATAGACGGCAGGCGCTTTGCAAGCATGCTCTTGCCCGAGCCGGGAGGACCGACCATAAGAATATTATGACCGCCCGCCGCGGCAATCTCAAGCGCATACCGCGCCTCCTGCTGGCCCATGACATCCCTGAAATCCGGCACGGGAGGCCCGTAATGACCGCCGGCGCTCTCATCGAAGACCGCTCTTTCAAGCTCGATTTCACCGTTCAGGTGGGAAATAAGCTCTCTGACATCTTTGACTCCGTAAACCTCGATATTGTTTACGACCGAGCTCTCGAGAACATTTGACTCGGGCACATATACTCTTTTTATACCCTCGTCTCTCGCCCTTATCACCATGGGCAGCGCGCCGTTGACGTGCCTTACCATTCCGTCAAGCGAAAGCTCTCCGATAAACGCGCAGTCATCTGTATCGGCTCTGAGCTGATGGCCCGCTTTGAGAATCGCTATGAGAATCGGCAGATCGTAGAGGGGCCCTTCTTTTCTGATATCCGCCGGCGAGAGGTTAATCGTGATTCTGCTCGGCGGAAACTGGAATCCGCTGTTTTTCACCGCGGAGCGAACCCTGTTTT
>CADBOL010000077.1 GCA_902796295.1 Oscillospiraceae bacterium | reverse complement strand
CATAAAGGAAATGATTGAGTCGGGAATGGCGCCGAAAAAGGCTGTCGTGGTTGTTCTCGGCATCACATTCAAGGAAAACTGTCCGGACACCCGGAACAGCAAAGTCGTGGATATAATTAACCGCCTGAAAGAATATGATATTATTCCGGTCGTGACCGATCCGTGGGCGGATGCGGACGTTGCAAAGCAAGAGTACGGCGTAGATCTTGTCGATTTTAAAGATATACCCAAAGCTGATTGCGTGATCGTCGCTGTCGGCCACAATGAATTCCGCTCCATGTCTATGATGCAGATGAAGGATCTTTTCAAGCCCGAGCTTCAGGATGATGAGAAGGTGCTTATCGATGTCAAGTCACTGTACCGTATTGATGAGCTTAAAGCTTCGGGAATGAGATTCTGGAGACTGTAAGGTTTTCTTTCCGTTTAATAAAACAGAAAAAACGGAGCTGCCCTGCGGCGGCTCCGTTAAGCTTTATACTTGCAGATTATAATATCTATTGCATATTACCCGGTTTAAACCTGAAACGCTCACCCGAAGGTGAGCGTTTTGTATACCGGTTATTATTTGTCGTCTGCCTCTGCGTTAGCCGCCTCTATAACCTTTCTGGCAACATCGTCGGGAGATACTTCATAGTGAGTAAACTCAAATGTGTAGGAGCCTCTGCCGATTGTTGTTGAGCGGAGAACTGTTGCGAAGTCGCCCATTTCGCCCATGGGAACATCAAAATCAAGTTCCTGGAGTTTGGGATCGTCTGCGCTGGTGTTCTGACCGAGAGGACGGCCGCGTCTCTTGATGATATCGCTGGTGATATCGCCGATGTTTTCGCTGGGAAGGGTTACCTTCAATGTGCCGTAAGGCTCAAGAAGCTTGGGCCTTGCATTCTGCATTGCCTCTTTGAAAGCAAGCTTTGCAGCTGTCTGGAACGCCATATCGTTGGAGTCAACGGGATGTGACTGACCGTCATGAAGAGCGGCTCTGATGCCGACAACCTTGCTGCCTGAAAGCGGGCCCTTTTCAATTGCCTGTCTGAGACCTTTTTCAACTGAGGGAATGAAGTTTCTGGGAACTGCGCCGCCGACAACTTCATCAAGGAATTCAAATCCGTCGCCCTCCATCGGCTCAAAGCGGATCCATACATCGCCGAACTGACCGCTGCCGCCGGACTGTTTCTTATGGCGTCCGTGAGCATCATAAACGGCGCTGATGGTCTCTCTGTAAGCAACCTTGGGATTGGAAAGCTCATATTCTACTGTCAGCTTGCTGAGAGCTGCAGCCAGGTGCTGATCGCCGAGACCGGAGATAACCTGCTGACGTGTCTCAACATTCTGAACGAATGTGATTGTGGGATCCTCAACAACAATCTTGTTGATCTGCTGTGCAATCTTGTCTTCCTCGCCGTTCTTTTTGGCCTTGATAGCCTTGGAGAAGCAGGGAGTCGGATAGATGGGACCGCCGAGATTGGTGTCTGCTTTTGCCGCGCAGAGTGTGTCGCCTGTTCTGAAGCCTTCAAGCTTTGTTACAACACCGATATCGCCTGCGGGGATGCAGGTGGCTTCTTCCTTATCTTTGACGATGCCTTTTACGAAATACATCTTGCCCATTTTTTCACTCTTCTCGGTCCTGCTGTTATAAGCGGGAACATCGGGAGTGAGCTTGCCGGAAACGACCTTGAAGAATGACCATCCGCCGTAACCGTCATCAAGAGTCTTGAAGCAAACAGCGGCAAGAGGGCCGTTTTCGTCACACTTGAAATCGCCTTCGCCTGCTGCGGTAGCGGCATCGGGAGTGATTGCCACGATACCGTTGAGCAGAAGGTCAACAGCGTCGGTGTTATATCCGGAGCATGCAAATACGGGGTAGATGTCACCGCTTGCGATACCTGCTTTGAGGCCGCGGGCAATTTCATCCGCCGTAAGCTCTTCTTCCATAAAGAACTTTTCCATAAGCTCTTCGTCAGCCGAAGCAACGGCCTCGGTAAACGCAGCTTTAAGCTGTGCGATGCCGTCATCGGCGGGGAAGGCAGCTTCGCTTGCCTTGCCGTTATTATAAGAATAGGCTTTGCCTGTGAGAAGGTCAACATAGCATACAACTTTGCCGCCTTCAACATAAGGAACAACTACGGGGCATACACTCGGGCCGTATTCATCGGTGAGTGCGCTGAGAGTTGCATTGAAATCTGAATTGTCGTCACAGCGTGTAACTACGAAAACCTTTGCTATATTTCTCTTGGATGCGGCTTTGAACGCCTTCTCCGTACCGACATCGACGCCTGCGCCGGATGCAAGAACTATGAGGGCTGTTTCCGCTGCTCTGATACCTTCGCTGAGACCGCCGGCGAAATCAAAGAGACCCGGGGTGTCAATGATATTGACTTTTGCATTGTTCCATTCAAGGTAAGCAACACCCGAAGTGAGGGTGTTTCCGCGCTTCTTTTCTTCTGCGCCGTAGTCAAGAACGGTATTACCGCTGTCAACTCTGCCGAGTCTGTCTGTTGATTTTGCGAGGTAAAGCATCGCCTCGGCAAGTGTTGTTTTGCCTCTGCCGCTGTGGCCGGCTATGGCAACGTTTCTGATGTCTTTTGCATTGTAAGCTTTCAAAGGTCTTCCTCCTAAACCTCGGCAAAAGCCGAGAATAATTCACAATAGTAGAATGATTTTATCATATATAAATTGTTATTTCAATAATTTTTTATAGCTTTTAAATAAAAAATATTGCCCAAGCAGATTTGTTTGGGCAATATATATAAATTTAAGCCTTGAATTTATTAATTACATACAATGCTTATTCGGCGGCTGTTTCCGCTTCCTGCGGGATTTCATTGTTTTCCGCAATTTCCGCGGCCTTTTTATTCTTCTTTTTTTCGGCTTTTCTGTTTTTCGCAGACGGAGATTTAACGCCGTTTCCCCAGATGTGGATTATTCCCTCGTCATTGAGAGTTTTTATTATGACAACCGTGATGGGGAGAATGAGGATACCGAATACCCCGAAAACCTGGATTCCGATATACATTGACATGAGCGTGATAACGGGATGGATATCCACATTTGCCGAGACAATCCGCGGCTCCACGATCTGGCGGATAACGGTAATCAGGCCGTAAATCACGAGCAGCCCGATGCCGAGACCTATCTTGTGAGTGAATAAGCTGATGACGCCCCAGGGGATGAGAATCGTGCCGGTGCCGAAGACGGGCAGTATATCGACAAGCGCGGTGCAGATTGCGATGACGAATATATATCCGCCTTTATAAAGCCCTGTGAATTTGAGTATATGGAGTCCGACCGCCATTTCGCAGAATGTGATGAAAAGCACGGCGGCGTATGATTTGCACCATTTGCCGAGCACGTCAAAGATAACGTGCTTTGTCTTTGAGACCGTCGCTACGCTTTTATCCGAAAGCATTTCCTTGATTTTACCGATAAAGCCGTCATAATCCGAGGTCATAAAGAAGCATGAGATAATACCGATAAGGATGGCGGTGAGAACGGCGGGGATTCTCTTTGCGGTTGACAGAATGCCTGCCAGAGGAGTGAAGAGAGAAGAAACATCAAATGAGCCGAGCCCCGCGAATGCGTTTCCTGCGGCAGCCGTGCCGGTTGCCGAGGCTTCAGCCTCCTCCTCCCGGACAAGATTCAGCAGATTTTCCGCAATCCCGCTGACTGCGCCCGAAAGAGTGTCGCCGAGTTTTCCGGGCAGTTTCGATGAAAAGTCAATCAGCTTTGCCTCATGGTTCTCTATAACCGCAGGCAGCGATGAAAACTTGCCCATAAGGAATTTGCCGAAATTGTAAAACTCATTGCCGGCAAGATATCCGATAAGCGCCACAAGCCCTATCAGCACAGCCACAATCAGCAGCACAAACACAACGGAAAGCAGCTTTTTGTTTATCCTGGTTTTTCCCGAAACCGCCCTGATCGGTTTTTGCAGAAGCATTGCTATCAGCAGTGAAATCACAAAAGGAGCAACTATCCACAGAGCGAATTTCACAAACAGATAATAGAGAATTATAAATACCGAAAAGTAAACGAGATTAATAAGAATTCTTCTTCTTTTTTCCACTATATCCAAGTTATGTCACCTCGATTGAAGGACGTCTTATTATCTGCAGATATTTTACACCATACTTGCGGCATTTACAACGGAATATATAAAAATTCAAAAAAACTTAAAAATCTCAAAATTTATACTTTATTAATTGTTTTATTTATGTTATTATAAAATGAATATTTTTCCGAAGAAGGAGGCGATTGTATGTATGTTGCTGTTATGGGATACGGTACTGTCGGCTCGGGTGTAGCCGCTCTGCTCAGGAAAAACCATGAACTCATACGTAAAAAAAGCCGACAGGAAAGCCTTGAGCTCAGATATATCCTCGATCTGAGAACTTTTCCCGGCGACGAAAACGAATCGCTTGTAACAAATGATTTTAACCTGATACTGAATGACAGCGAGGTCAGGATAGTTGTTGAGACAATGGGCGGCCTTCACCCGGCGTTTGAATTTGTTTCCGCATGCCTTGCGGCGGGTAAGAGCGTAGTCACATCAAATAAAGAGCTCGTTGCGGCCAAGGGAATGGAGCTGCTGCGTATTGCGGCCGAAAATAACGCCAACTTTATGTTTGAGGCGAGTGTCGGCGGCGGAATCCCCGTGCTCACTCCCATTATTCAGTGTCTTGCGGCAAATGAAATATCGGAGGTTGCCGGCATACTCAACGGCACCACGAATTATATACTCACAAAAATGTTTGACGAGGGCGCCGGCTTTGAGAGCGCGCTTGCCGAGGCACAGAGGCTCGGCTACGCGGAGCGTGATCCTTCCGCGGATGTGGACGGAATAGATGCCTGCCGCAAAATCTGCATTCTCGCCGATCTCTGCTTCGGCAGGGAAGTTGCCCCGGATTCATTTTATGTTGAAGGCATAAGAAATATCACAGAGACAGATGTTGAATACGCCAAGGCTCTCGGCGGCGTGATAAAGCTTGTTGCGTCGGCAGAGAAGAAAAACGGCGGAGAGAATGTCGCTGTTTGCGTTTCGCCCGCTTTCATAAGAAACGGCAGCCAGCTCGCGAATGTGAGCGATGTATTCAATGCCGTGCTTGTCAGAGGAGACGCTGTGGGCGACACCGTGTTTTACGGCAGAGGCGCCGGCAAGATGCCGACGGCGAGCGCCGTTATGGCGGATGTGATTGACTGCGCCGTAAGTATGGGAGAAACGAAGCCTTACGGATGGAGCGAAGCTCCGGACGGTTATGTTCTGCCCGATGATGAGTTTACCTCACGCTTCTTTGTGAGAGCCGCATGCGGCGCAGATAAAGTTAAAGAAGTATTCGGCAGCGTTCAGCAGGTCAGCTTTGAGGGCGCTCCGCAGGGAGAGACCGCGTTTGTCACGGAGCTTACCGATAAAGCATCGCTTAAAAAATCTCTCGCGGATCTCGGAGAAATCAGATCCGTCATAAGAGTTACCGATTATTGATATTCACTGAAAGGACGGTTTTAAACCGGTTTAGTATGTTATGGGACTGATTGTACAGAAATTCGGCGGCAGCTCTGTTGCCAACGCCGAGAGAGTAATGAATGTTGCCCGCATTGTCACCGATACTTACGCAAAGGGTAACGATGTTGTGGTGGTTGTCTCGGCTCAGGGCGACACGACCGATGACCTTATCGAAAAGGCAAAAGAGATTAACCCAAACGCCAACAAGAGAGAGATGGATATGCTCCTCACAGCCGGTGAGCAGATTTCAATCGCCCTGCTTTCAATGGCCATTGAAAAGCTCGGCTACAAAGCAAAATCCCTTCTCGGATGGCAAGCCGGGTTCAATACAAATTCCGTTTACGGCAGCGCCAGAATCAAAAAGGTTGACACCAAGAGAATCAAGCTCGAGCTGCAGAAGAAACATATCGTTGTAGTTGCCGGATTCCAGGGGCTTAACAAATATGAAGACCTGACAACTCTCGGCAGAGGCGGCTCGGATACGAGCGCCGTTGCCATTGCCGCCGCAATGCAGGCAGACAGATGTCAGATTTTTACCGATGTTGACGGAGTTTATACCGCGGACCCGAGAAAGGTCAAGGGAGCCGTAAAGCTCGATGAGATAACCTATGACGAGATGCTTGAGCTCGCCACTCTCGGCGCGCAGGTGCTCAATAACAGAAGCGTTGAGATGGCAAAGAAATACAATGTTGTTGTTGAGGTTCTCTCAAGTCTTGAAAGAAAACCCGGAACTTTAGTTAAGGAGACAGTTAAGATGGAAAAAATGCTTGTCAGAGGCGTTACCGCCGATAAAAACGTTGCGAGAATCTCGATAATCGGAGTGCCCAACATTCCGGGCATCGCCTATAAAATCTTCGGCAAACTTGCCGCGAAGAATATCAATGTTGATATTATTCTTCAGTCAGTCGGCAGAAACGACACCAAGGATATCACCTTCACGGTTGCAGGCGACAATGCCGGCGAAGCTCTTGAGGTGCTGAATACCCTCGATTTCCTCGCGGGCAAGACCATAGAATGCGACAATGAAAATGTTGCCAAGGTTTCCGCTGTCGGCGCCGGTATGGAAACCCATCCCGGTGTTGCGGCAAAGATGTTTGAAGCCCTCTTTGAGGCGGATATAAATATCCAGATGATTTCAACGAGTGAAATCAAGATTTCGGTGCTCATCGACAAGAAAGACGCGGACAAGGCTGTCAATGCCGTTCATGACGCGTTCCTTCCCGATTCCGCAGACTGATTTCACTTACCGATGCGCCATGGCGCTTCCTGATAAACCGCCGGAAAGCGGTAAATTTTGAAAGCCGGTGTAAAAATTGAAAATTCTGGTTGTGGATGATCAAAGTATCATTGTCGAAAGGATTTCGGGTCTTATACTCGAAAAATATCCCGACTACTCCGTGAGCACAGCCCTTGATTCATCCGAGGTTTCCGCGCTTCTTGAGCAGGGGATGAGTTTTGACCTTGCCTTTGTCGATATTTCTCTGACCAATGAGAGCGGCGCGGATATTGCGAATTATCTCTCCGGAAAGCTTCCCGATATAAAGACCGTGTTCATTTCGGGCTACCCCGAGATGGTTTCGGATGTTTTCTTTTCCGTGCAGCCCTTCGGCTTTATTGACAAACCGATTAAAAAAGAGAAGCTTTACAAATATATAGATGCCGCGGGCAAAGTCAAAGAGGATGACTCAAACTTTTATGCCTGCAGGATAAGAGGCAAGGATATCAGGATTCCCTACAATGATATCATCTATATAGAGAGCGAAGCCAAGAATCTGATAATTCATAAGACAAACGGCACCCTGAAGGCGGCCGGATTTCTCGAAGACGCGGAAAAGACATTTCCGCAGGATGTCTTTGTCAGGTGCCACAAGAGCTATATCGTTAATCTCAAGTATGTGACCGAGTATTCAAAAATGAAGCTTTCTCTTATGGACGGCGCGAAAATTTCGGTCAGCCGCTCAAGAAAAGATGATTTTGAAGAAAAGTATCTTGCTTTCAAGAGACTGAAATAGGGGGATAATCAAATGAAAAAAGCGATTTCCGTTCTGGTCTGCATTTCCGTGATTATTTCAATGGCGCTTGTTTTCTCGGGCTGCAGCTTTGAAGAGGAAGAGACAACAACCACAACGGTTAAGGTCAGGACTCCGCTTCCGACAGATATCACCAGTTCATATGATGAAGACGGCAGCCTTCTTACCGATACCGAATATACCCCGGAAAAGCTTGCCGCGAATACTGCCACTATATTTGAGTATTTCAATATCCATATAAATGAGCTTAAAGGCATAAAGGCGGGCGTGTCGATGAGACACGACAAGAGCATCGGCAAGTCGGAGATAACAAAGACGGTCAAGGATGAAAACGGCAATGATACCGAAGAGACCGAGAGCATTCCGTACAGCGAAAATGACTATGTGAATACTGCCATTGATTCACTCAAGGATATGATGCTCAATGAGCCGCGCGAGGATGCGGAATACGGCGACGATCTCAAAGATTTCCTGCCCGTAAAAGGCGAAAGCTATGTCAGCAGCCTTACGCTCGGCGATGTTGAGAGCGCGACCTGCGTTGACAGCGAGAGCGAGAGAACCGTAACCGTTACCCTGAAAAGCCCCGCTCTGCCTGAGACACTTGAAAAGGCTTATGATATGGGAAATCCCGATGATGCTCTGGCCGTATTCAATAAAGCGGAAAAATATATCACTGTCGAGAAGCCCGTTCTCACATATCTCAATTGTCAGATTATCATCAGGGCGGACCTTGAGACAGATGAAATCACATCCATAGAATACATCAAGAATATTGATGTCAAAACAAGCGTAACCGGTACGGGAAGCCTTTCGGATATAGGCACCGTTCCCGTACAGTTCCGCTACCGCGACTCAGTTTCATATTCTCTTGACAGAACAGATCCGTCGGCTCCCAAAGAGATAAAATAATCCCGAAATTCAACGCAATCAGCGCTGCGGCGCCGGTTGCGTTGATTGAATAATATATATTTCCGGAGGATATTAATATGCCGTTCATTGATAATTTTATGCCGCTGTGGGGACCGTATTCGAAGAAATACATGGGCCTTTCAAAGATTATACCATCCCTTGCCGATACAGGGGCAAGGTTTGATCTGACCGTCCATCCCACAATGTGGAACAGCGCCGTAGCGGTGCCTAATGTGACAATTCCTTCGGATTATCATCTCTGGGAATGCGCCGGTGATTATTCATACTATGCCTACAGATACGAGCTGATGTGGAAAGACGAGGTTTACGCGGATGTCTCATTTTCAAAAATGATCGGCGGCGCATATCTTATGCGGTGTGAATTCGTCAACAACACCTCTCTGCATCAGAATCTCATTCTCAATATTTTTGCATCTCTCGAGTTTCCTTTTTACAGTTATGTCAAGGTGAACGCCCCCGGCAGCGCCGTGATAATCAACGCGAATGACTACGCGGAGTTTGAATACGCAAAGCAAAGGCCCTGGGATACGGAAACGCCCGACGGCATGAAAAGGGGAATGTTCAGGGATGAGAAATTTTATCTCTGCTCGGGCCTCGGAGACAGATGCGACCACTCTCACACGGAGTTTTACGGATTTAAGCCCTTCGGCTGTGAAAAGGGCGACAGAGTGACATATAATGTACCGGGGTGCCCGGGTGAAAATACCGTGATTGCGCTCAGATACAGATGCGTCACTCCCGGCGATGCCTTGTTTGAGCTCAACGGCAGAGAAATATCCCTGCCGCATTCGGACGAGCTCAATATCGCTTATTATGATTATGACGGCAGCGGTAAAATCGAGCTGGTTTCCCTCGGCGGCGCGGGCATTGAACTTGATTTCACAGCTCTTACAGACTGCGAAAACTCTGTTTCCACTGTGACGGAGAAATATAATTACACACCGGAAATCAATACCCGGCCGTGCGGGCGCGGATTTGTGACATCGCTCGATTACGGATATGACGGATGCAGATTCAATATATATACTCACAATAAGAATACGCGGCAGAGAGTGCTCGAAAGCGGCTGCCTGGAGGATGCGCTCATCAACCGCCTCTCAAACGGCGATGTGACATATGACCGTCTAAAGGAGACATTCTCGCGCTCATTCAGAGAGAAGACGAGCGATGAAGGATTCTTTCACAATACCCTTATAAAATCGATTTTCGTTGAGCCGCACTCAAGGAGAACTGAATATGCGGTGATTTCTCAGGATGATTTTGAAATGCTCACCGATGAAGAATACGAAGAGATTTATCTTGCCGCGAAGAAAAAATCGGGAGCTCCAGAGTATAACGAAGACGGCAGGAAGTATGAACTGAGCACGGGAATACTGCGCGCGACTCTTCTGACAAACACGGTTTATCCTGTTTTTCTCAGAGATAAAAACGTGGTGCATCATACGCCCGGAAAACGCTGGGATTCTTTTTACACCTGGGACAGCGGCCTCATCGGCACCGGGCTTCTGGAGTTTTCAAACGATCTCTGCCGGTATGCTCTTGAAACATATCTGAGTGAGGATGACAATAAAGATTTTGATTTCCTCCTTCACGGCTCTCTCGTACCGACTCAGTTTGAGGAGTATTATGAGCTTCTCAAGCGCACCGAAGATAAGCACTCGCTCGATTCCATCTACCCGAAAATGCGCAGATACTATGAATTCCTGCGCGGCAGGTCCGGCTCCTCCACCTGCGATAAATTCGGCAACGGCCTGCTGACCGTCTATGATTACTGGTATTCCTGCTCGGGTATGGATGACTACCCCGCGCAGTCAAAGATGATTGAAAACAGGGCCGAAGCTTATTCCTGCCCCTGTCTGCCCACCTCGCATATCATAAGGGCGGGCAAGATACTGCGCGCCGTTGCGGAGTTTCTCGGCAGAGAAGAAGACATTGCAGTTTATGACCGCGATATTGAGAAATCGGAGCGCGCGCTCAATGAGCTCGCCTGGGATGAGGAATCCGGATATTTCGGCTATACGCTTTATGACAGAGATCCGGCAAAACCGTATATTATGCGCACGCCGGAGGGCGAAAACAGCAACAGGGGATTTGACGGAGTATATCCTCTCTTTGCCGGCGCTGTTACGGGTGAGAGACGGGACCGTCTGCTCGCCCACGTGAAAAACCCCGATGAAATGTGGAGCCCCGCCGGTATCAGCGCGGTGGATATGAGCGCGTCATACTATATGGATGACGGCTACTGGAACGGCAACGTGTGGATGAGCCATCAGTTCTTTTTCTGGAAGACGATGCTTGATCTGGGCGAAACCGATTTTGCCTTTGAGATTGCGGACCGTGCTCTTGAGATGTGGAAAGCGGAAACAGATTTCAGCTATTATACCTACGAATGCTTCGGCATAAAGACGAGGAGAGGCGGATGGTTCCATAATTTCGGCGGCCTTTCGGCGCCTGTCTGTGTCTGGGCAAATGCATACTACAAACCGGGCACGGTAACAAGCGGATACGATTTATGGACGGATTATCAGAGAACCGGAGATAATTATGCCGAAATAAAATTCAGATACAACGGGAAGAATGACAGATACTCCGTGATCGTAACCCTTGACGGCAGCGGAGATTACAAAGCCGTGCTTGACACAGGAGAATCCTGCGTGCCGGCCGAATTCAATAGGCGCACTGCAGGCGCTCTCGAATTCACTTTTGACTCCGCGGTCAGGCAGGGAATACTGAAAATCGAAGAGGTCTGAGATTTGTCTGTTTTGTTCATTTGGGATTATCCTTTTTGTGCATATTTTTCGGTTGTATGAATCTTTTATATATGATATAATTATCTGTACAGAATTTTTATGAGAAGGCGGATGATTTTATGGCGCAATGTCCGAAATGCGGTCATAAGTTAAAACTCACCGATTATAAACCGAATTGCCCCAAATGCGGCGTTAATATCGTATATTACAATATGGATGAACGTCTGCAGGAAGAGGCGGATATAGCCGAGCTTGACCATGTCAGAGTTCAGAAAAAAATAGACCGTCTCAAGGCATCGTTTGTGGGCTCGCCCTACTCACTGGTCCGCCTTGCGCTTTCTATCCTGCCTCTGGCAACGCTGATGCTTCCTCTCGCGAGCGTGACATACAGCGGCCCGTTTATAGAGCAGAAGACATCGTCGATAAATGCGGTGACTATTATAAATACGGTTTCCTCACTGAATTTTGACAGCCTGTTTAAAATGACGGGCTCAAAGCTTGTGGGCGCGGGATTCACCGGTTATGCCGTTTCGCTTTTCGCCGTGCTGATTTCGCTTGCAATGGTGGTTGTCAGCCTTGTCGCTCTCGTTGCCGCCAACGGCAAAAAAGGAAACATCAGAAACATATTCAATAACTGCGTCGCGATTGCCGCCGCCGTTGTTTCAATTATATTCTTCACCCGCTTTTCATCCGGGATCAATTCCGCTTTTCCCGAGTTTTTCAGCGGTTCCGTTAAATTCGGAGCGTTTGTATATCTTGCGGCGCTGCTTGCCCTGCTTGCGATAAACATAATCATCACAATAAAAAAACCGCCTGTAAAATACAAGCAGTGTTATATCGGCGGCATCCCTTACGAAGAGTATGAGCAGATGATTGCAGATGGCGTTTCAATGGAAGAAATCCACGAAAAAATGGATAAGATTCTTGCGGAAAAAGAGGCCGCCCGCCTTGAAGAGATGAACAGGAAAGCGGCTGAAAAAGCGGAGAAAGAAAAAGAGGAGATTGCCCGTAAAGCGGGAATAATCAAGGAAGATGAGCATAAAGACTGAGGCTGACAAAATTTATCTTGATATGGACGGAGTGCTTGCCGATTTCTCAAAGGGAGTCCTGGAGCTGTGCGGGATAGCCGCAGAGGAAAAGCAGGATGAAAACCCCGAGAGAGACGATATGATGTGGGAGCAGATCAAAAAAATCGACCACTTCTATTCAAAGCTTGACCTTATGCCCGGTGCCCGCGAAATGTTTGACTCTCTTTACGGCAGATTCGGCGAGAGATGCGAAATCCTTACAGGTATACCCAAGGCGCGGCGCGGAATCCTTTATGCCGCAGAGGATAAAACAGAATGGGTAAAGCGCCTTCTGTCGGATACCGTTGTTGTGAATACCGTCTATAAGGCGGAAAAAAAGAATTTTGTCAAAGGCAAAGGAAGTATCCTCATTGACGACCTCGAGCAGAATATCAGAGAATGGCGCGAGGCGGGCGGAACGGGAATACTTTTCAAATCAGCCGCTCAGGCAATGTCCGAACTTGAAGAACTGAATATAATATAATGTAATGTATAAAAAGCACCCGCTGCTCAGAGCAGCGGGTGCGCGTTTTATATCCGGGGTTATTCTGCTTTACCCATCTTTTTCATTACTTTATACCCGATTGAAACAACCTTCTTGTATCCGAAATCTATAATCTTGTCGGGTATGGGGTTGATCGCCTGAAGATACCAGGTGTTTTTGCATTTGTAGTTTGTTCTCGGATATTTGTCGTAAATTGCGTGCATCACGGTATCAACAAGATATTTCTTGTCATTCGGGTGGGCGAGCGCGACTTTCATAAGCGGGCTGAGAACGGTAAGCACATCTTTATAGTGCGTTGTTGTTTCGAGAAGCTTGAGGTAACCGGCGTTTGCCTGGCCGTGCATACCGGTTTTGAATGAGCCGGGCTGGATTTTGATAACGGGTATGTCGATGAAATTCAGCTCGCGGCGCAGACCCATGGTATAAGCTTCGACGGCATATTTCGTGATTGCGTAGTGTGTGTTGAAGGGCTGGGGCTTTTCCCATCCGCATTCAGATGAAAAGTTGATTATCCTGCCTTTGGCGGCATCAATCAGGTCAAACAGATAAAGGTTGACTCTGATCATACCGAGAACGTTGATGTCAATCATCTTTTCGATGGCTTTGAGAGGGCTGCCCTCAACAAGAGAGCCCATCGTGTGAATTCCGGCGGCGTTTATGACGACATCGAGATGATCCGCGGTTTGCTTAATGAGCTCAACCGCTTTTTCGCAGCTCTCGTCGCTTGTGATATCGAGAACTACCGGAATAATACCGTCTCCGCATTTTTCTCTCAGGGTATTGAGCCCCTCTTCATTCATATCGGCGGCGAAAATCGTCCAGCCGCCCCTTCTCATCATTTCCTCAACGCAGGCGCCGGCAAGTCCCCCGGCCGCTCCGGTAACAAATGCATATTTCATATTATTCAACCCCTTCTGCCGTCAATCGGCGTTTACGAGCCACTCGTGCTCTTTATCATATATTCTTGTAGTTTTAAACCAGGGATCGCCGTCAAGATGTCTTATCATCCATACATAATACATCTCATATCCGGGCGAAGTTACCTGCTGATGAGAATTGTCATCTGTTATGGTGCACCAGGAGCCCTCGATGCTCTTATAGACATCATCCCCGTTGAAGCACGCACCGAATCCCTGAGGGGGATTGAATTTGTAATAGTAAACCTCGGGCTGCGGATGATGGTGGGGAGGATAGCTTGACCATCTGCCGGGCTGATTGAATACCTCGCCCATAACCATATTGGAATAGGGGGCGTTGTCATAGTCAAACATTGTCGAACAGATGCGATATCCGGTGCCGTCCCACTGGCCCTTGCCGAAATGCTGATATAGGCAGTCCTCGGGTTTATAGAATACGGGAGCGAATTCTCTTTCATTATCGGTCTGCTGGATTATGAATTCGCTGTCTGCGGCGGCTTCGACCGAGATTTTCACGCCCTTGCAGGTATGAAGGCAAAACGGTTTTTTCTCAAACGGATCCTTCCGCTTCATATTTTCGGTGAATATTTTTCCGCCGTATTCCCAGGAAATATCCATATCTCCGCCGAGAATCAGAACGGCAGTTTCATTGACGGGAGAAAAGATTTCATATTTCCCGCCCGCAGGGAGTTTTTTGACCTTGATTGTCATGAGCATCTCTTT
>CADBOL010000076.1 GCA_902796295.1 Oscillospiraceae bacterium | reverse complement strand
GAAAACCGGGGATAAATATAAAATGTGGTTCACCGGGCAGGCACACGGAAACAGCTATATCGGCATTGCCGAAAGTGATGACGGCCTGAGTTTTCACAGGATAACCGATAAACCGGTTCTCTCGCCCGAGCTGCCCTTTGAGGGCGAATCGGTGATGAACCCCTGCGTGCTTTATGAAAACGGCAAATACAGAATGTGGTACAGCGCAGGCGAAACCTACGAGCCGAATGTGCTCTGCTATGCCGAGAGCGATGACGGCATTCATTTCATAAAATCGCCTCTCAACCCGGTTATGACAAACGCTCCGGAAAATGAATATGAGCAGGAGCGCATAGGCGGCTGTCAGGTTATTCCGCACAAGGATCTGGGATACCTTGTTTTTTATATCGGCTACCGCGATATAAACACCGCTTGTATCTGCTGTGCCCGCTCGGATGACGGCGTTACGGGTTTTCACAGGTGCAGGCTGAATCCGCTTGTTCAGCCCTCTCCCGGCGAGTGGGACTGTGACTCATGCTACAAGCCTTCCGCCATTTATGACGAAGAAAAGGACAGGTGGAGGCTATGGTATAACGGCCGCCGCGGAGGAAAGGAATACATAGGCCTTGCCGTTATGGAAAAAGATTTTGCGAAAGAAGATTTTGAATGATACTGTTATTTCGCATACAGCAGGAAGCCGCGATTCATCTGAATCGCGGCTTCCGATATTTAAAAGCTTATTATTCGGCTGTGGGAACCTCAAATGTTGCGGGGTCGGCATTGCTGACCGCCTCAAAATAGTAGGTAACCTCTTTATCGCCGTAGTTGAATGTACCGGTATTGTCGCCGGTGCTGAATTTTGCCTCGGTAACATCATCGGGTGATCCGAAATGGAATGTTACATCATAAGCTTTCTGCTCACAGGTAAAGGGAACTCCGCCTGTGCCGTCAGCTCTTTCGGTGCGTCCGTTTGATTCGTCATCAAATATGAAATAGGTGTCTATTTTGCCGTCGATACTTGCCGACCATACGCCTCTTGTGAAAAGATTATCCGGTGTTACGGGATCTTCTTCATCGCCTTCGGCATAATTGATTGTAAGAGCTGCGTCTGTAGCGGCATCGCCGGTGAATGAGCTCTCGCTGCAAAGGATGTAGATATATTTTCCTTCCTCAATCTTGAGTGTGCCGTCACCTTCAAGAGCGGGTTCCTCGGCCTGAGGAAGATATCTTGCTCCGTCAGCGAATTTTTCATCAAGAACGAAAACTTTCCAGGTAGTGTCATCATCGCTCTTTGTGAATGAATATGTCTCCGAAGCGTCGCAGACAAACTCGGTAACGCCGAAATTGTCAAAACTCTCTTTTGCGGTGACTACTACGGGCTCGCTGTTGATAATCAGAGGACGTGCGTCAAACTCGGCAGCTGTTTCCGTTGCTGCGCCGGTGCTCTCATCCGACTGCTTCGTAAGGATAAGATGCACTCCGAAGATTGAAAGATCAAAGCTGTCACCGAGCCAGGTCATTTTAGTATTGATATCGTCGCCCTTGACCTTGACGCCCTTGCTTGTTTCTTTCCAGTTTGCGCTTGAAGCTCCGGTGCCGTCATCGACTGTCGCTGTGCCGTCGCCGTTAAGTGTGATGATAAAGTCGCCGTCTTTGAGAACTTCGTCAATATCCTGCTTTTCATCTCTGAAACTTGCATCGGTGGCCTTCCATGTGCCGAGATACTGACTCTGTGATAAATCCTGCTTGCCGCAGGCGCTCAGGCCTATCAGGCAGGAACACGCAAGTATAAGACAAATAACAACTGCGATTATTTTTTTCATGTTGATTTCTCCTTTTAATTTAGTTCTCTAAAAGTATAGTAAAAACAAAGCTGTTTGTCAATAAAATGTTATGCTGCGGCTGTATTTTCTTCCCGGGTTTTCAGAAGTTGCGCCTGCAAAGCAAATTCCCCGCTTAAACCGGCTGAATATATTGAAAATCCACAGCAAATATACTATAATTATTTACGGAATTTAAGGTATTATACCGTATCCACGTTCGCATCATTTCCGCTTGTCAGACCTGTTTCGTGATTTATTCCCGAAACAGCCCGGGAAAACTGCAGTCATCAAACTTTACCGAAAGGATAATCTGTATGGAATTTTTTAAAAAACCGAATTACGATTATTCACAGACTCTGTGGATGAAAATGTTTCTCGCCAGGCCCGATTTTGAAAACAACCGGTCCGAAGTGCTGATTACCTTCAGGCAGGCGCTTGAGATAATAAGAGTGATTGACAATCTGACTCAGGGAATCACCAAAATCGTCTATCTCGTCGGCTGGCAGGGGCTCGGGCACGATGACTGTTACCCTGAGATGGAAAAGATCAATGATTATCTTAAAGAGCCGGAGGATAAATCGGCCCGTGATGCGCTTTGGAATCTTTATGAAGAAGCAAAAAAGTATAATACCGTTGTCAGCTTTCACGGCAATCTTGCCGATGCATACAGCGCAACTCCCTGCTCTGCAGAGCTCATTGCGACTGATTCTGTGCTGAAAAACAAAGACGGCAGCCCGGCAGTTATTGAAGTTTTCAACGGAAGGGATGCATACAAGGTATCATATAAAGGATATTATGAGAGCGGTCTTTTCAAAAAGAACTGGGACCGTTTCTGCGAGGTTACTCCCGTTAAAGAAGCGGGCACGGTACATCTTGACAACTTCTGCATCGCTCAGAATATGAATCCCTACACTTCCGTAGAGGAAGAGAGCGAAGCACGCAACAAAATGCTCGATTACATAATCTCACTCGGCATTGACATTACTACAGAATACACCTACCGTGAGCTTGAACTGCGCGCGGATTCTCCGGAGCACCCGATAAATAAATACTACCGGGCGCAGGGAAAGACAATTCCCGAAGGAGATTGGAGAAACGCTCCCTTTCACACACTCGGTCGAATCCCCGCTTCGTGGTGGACGAGCAACATGACGGCCCGGGAGTGTATGGAAATCCCGCCCGAAATCTACAGCGGACATCTTACGGATAAAAAACAGCTCGCGGCATTTTACGGCGCAATGCACGGTGAAGACATCTGGATGGATAAAAGCATAGATCCCAAAGACTGGTCGGGTGAATTCCTTTATCAGTTCTGCACTCTTCAGCTGCCCTATTTTTATCTCAACAGGCATAAACGCCTTGAACTCATCACGGAGGATGAGGGATATATTGTCAGATACTCCGGCGGCATCATCAGCAACGGCATAAAATCCGAAATAACAAAAGACGGCGATGTCTTGAAATCCGGCGGCGATGTGCTGCTCCCGCTTGACAGCGAAAACAATGTATTCATTGCTTATTCAAAGGAAGGAAAGAGCGGTGAATGGAATATCCCCGATGCCGGATTTGAAAAAGCGGAAATATCGGAAATAACCATTGAAGGAAATATCCCGGCAGGTGAAACGGTTATAGAAAACGGCAGGATCAATCTTGATATCAGACCCGGCCACGCGCTTGCAATCAGGGAAAAAAATTAATCGGGCATCCGTAATATCCGTAAAAGAAGGCTGCAGATATGAAAAAAACAGTATCGGTAATAGGTCTCGGCAACAGAGGAACGGAATATATGGGCTTCCTCAGACATTTTCATTCCTCAAAAACCGAAATATACGCTCTGTGCGATATCCGTCAGCAGGCGCTTGACGATATTTCACCAAAATACAACATCCCCGAAGAGAGGCAGTTTATCTCACCGGAGGCCTTTTTCTCACGGGGAGTTATTTCCGACGCTCTGATTATTGCCACACAGGATGCAAGCCATTATGAAATCACAAAGCAGGCAATCCTCACGGGCTATAAACTCATTCTGCTTGAAAAACCGGTAAGCGGCGTAAAAGCCGAATATACAGAGCTGAATAATCTTGCCCGTGAAAACAATGCGCTGCTCATAATATGTCATGTGCTCCGCTATTCAAATTATTACAGCAAAATAAAAAAAATCATATCAAGCGGCAAAATCGGCGATATTGTGACAATCAATCATACGGAAAATGTCGGTTACTTTCATTTTGCACACAGCTTTGTAAGAGGCAACTGGCGTGACGAATTCACTTCAACGCCTTCGATTCTGGCAAAATGCTGTCACGATATTGACCTGATTACCTGGTATATTGATTCCCCGTGTGTGAGCGTAAGCTCCGTCGGTTCACTGAAATATTTCCGCAGAGAGAATGCGCCCGAGGGAGCGACGCCTTACTGCATGGGCGGATGCAAAGCAAAAAGCCGATGCCCGTATGACGCGGAAAAGCTGTATATCACAGACCCGTTCTGGAAGGCAAAATTCATAAAATATATGAAACGCACCCTGACCGGTAAATCAAAGAATTCCAAAGCGGATATAATCAATGCGGTCAGGAGCGG
>CADBOL010000075.1 GCA_902796295.1 Oscillospiraceae bacterium | reverse complement strand
TGAAATAATAATTAAATCATTATATAATTTTAATGCAGTGGCATCCAACAGGATGCCGCTGCAAATTTATATTGGTTTATATAATTCATTCAAGTCCGTATATCAATTTATAGAATAACCCGCCTGCTGCCAGGAATGGTGTAAGAGACTCGAGTATTTTTTCAAAGAAAAGTCTCACATGCGCGGCCTGTTCATCATCCTCATACATATTCCACTCGTTTGCCGGCACATATTTTACGCAGATGCAGTCCAGATAGTCTCCGTAGCTGCCCTCGCTTATCATAGATACTCCGGATGCTTTCATATCTTCAAAGAGCTTTTCCTTTTCGGCGTATCTTTCAGGATTCAGCAGAGAGAATTCTCCTTTGCCCGTGCTTGCTTTCCAGAATCTCCATGAGAGCATTGACCTTTCTATGTTACTCTTCTGCGCGGGTGTTTCTGCGGCCTGCAGAGCGGACAGCCAGCAGTTATCGATTTCTTTGATCTGCGCATTTGAAAAGCTGAAGCTGGCGGCCGGGCTTTCGCCTATACTGAGATGGCCGCCGTTGAGTTTGCAGGCGTTTTCAATGTGAAGATCTATTATTTTCTTTATATCTTTATATCCCGGTCCGTAGTAAGCGGCAAGGAATCCTTCGGTTTCGGCGGCGATATCGCAGTAAGGATTCTGCAGACATTTTGAAATCATGTATGCGCGGAGCTCTCCGAATTCGGTGTCGCAGTTATCAATATAGTAATTGCCTTCCTCATATACTCCCTTGACATTGTTTTCGGAGAATACCTGTATATTGCGCTGAATCACATTGAAATCGGGGAATACTATGCAGGTGTTGCTGTAGTTTGTCGTATAATCCCAGACATAGATTCTCTTGCAGATTTCCGACCAGTCGTGCAGGTCTTTCATCAGCTCTGTGTTTCTCTTGCAGGATGAGTCGTCAAGTGTATGGAGAAAGCAGCATTCTATTGTGCACAGGCGGATTATGACATTCTCTTCCGGCTTTATGTTTTGCGGTGCCTTGCGGGTATACTGATAAGCGAAGGTATCTACAGCTACATTGTTATAACCCGCGGCTTTTACGGCCAGAGCAATCTGATTGACAAAGTTTACCATCGTTGCCGACTGCGCTCCGCCGTGAGAATCCTCAAACGCTTTGCATTTGCTGCATTCACAGTAATTCTGATTGTCATTCTGCGTTACGGAAACAATCTGCAGGGAAGCATCGGGGTCATGGTTTTCTCTGAGCAGATCAAGCACGCTTGCGGTTGCCGTTTCAAGCACTCTCGGGTTTGTCAGACATGGCTGGTCGGCAGTGCGCTTTCCGTTGTGAAGGGCGAGCTGCTCCGGGTCCGATTCCGCAAAATCGGCGGTTTTGCACAGAGTTCCCATTGTGTGGCAGAATCCGCCTATATAGTCAACGGTACCTCCCGCTTCTGCGGGAAGACGGCGGTATGTGCCGCCGGTGAGACCGTTTGCAAGTGAATATTCAACATTGCGCGGGCTTTTCCAGTCCGTGTCGGTGTATTCAAAATACGGTTCATATACTATATCTGTGTCTGCGGGGACGGTAATGCTCTTCGCGGCGGGCAATATGGTTATTTCCGCAGTGTAAACCTTTCTGCCGCAGAATTCTTCAAGGAATCTGTTAACTCCGGCCTGAAGGCCGCGTATGCCTGTGCCGGATATATGGATATTGCCGTCAATCGCCTGAATCCTGTATCCGTTATCTGCAATTTCGGCTGTATCCGCCTTTGAGGCGACGCCTATTGCTATAAAGTTCTTATCTGCAGATGTGACAGGGGAAATATCCTCACTGAAAACATCCGATAAAGCGGATGCGAGCTTATCGGCGGCGAAGCTCTCATAAGAGGTCGGATTTTCCGGCATAAGCACGGACCAGGTGCCGTCAATTTTTATCCCCGTATCGGCGGCGTATCCCGTCAGAGCGCAGGCAAGGCAGATACAGATGACAAGAATAAAAGAAATGCTCTTTTTCATAGTATTCCCGGCTTTCTTTATTATTTTATCAATTCGATTATATCACGGCGGGAGGGTCAAAGCAAGAAAAAGAAAAACACCGGAGTTGCTCGGGCGGCCCGCTGAAACTGAGTTGCAATTATTCTGAATTATAAAAAACTACCGCATCCGGTCAATCCGGATGCGGCAGCTGTTCTTATTTATTATTTTGCCGGGCAGTGGTTTGTGGCGATAATATTGACACCTGTTCCGCAGACATCCGCCACGAGAATATCGCCGAGTTTTACGGGCGCGTTCACGCGCGCGGAATTGATCGCCTGCATGCAGTCAAATATCTTTTCCTTGGGCAGGTCCTCGCTCGATTTGCAGGGAACAACATTGTAAACCCCGCCTTCAACCCTGACAGTTGTGGCAAGGCTCCTTTTCGGATGTGTCACTTCGTTGCGGGCGTAGAGGTCTCCGCGCTTGCAGGTGTTTCCGGTTATGGAGATTATTTCACCCGTTTCGCTGATTTCAACATTCACGCTGCAGCCCATAGGGCATGTTACACAGGTAATATTCTTAATCATATTCTCACGCCTCCACCGTTATTTCGATTACGCCGCCCCCGGCAAATCCTTTGAGCATCTCGTTTTTGATTGTTACGTTTTCCATTTCGCCGGGCGCGAGTCTCGGCCTCTTGCGGGTTATGAGTGTCTCACCGTTGTATGTGACCTTTACCGTAGCGTTTTTGAATGTGGAGCCGACTCTGAAGAAGAGATTCACGTCTCCCTCGTTTTTGATGTTGACCTTTTGCGGCACTATATAGCGCACAGCGCCGACGCCCTTGGTTGTGATGTATTCAGGGCTGCCTTTTTTGCCCAGAATATATCTCGCGGCTCCTTCGCCTGCAATCTGGCTCTCCTGAGTGACAAAGTCAACGAGATCATGTACGTGAAGAACATTGCCGCAGGCGAAAATTCCTTCGTGGTCGGTCTCTCTGTATTCATCAACTATCGCGCCGTTTGTGACTCTGTCAAGCCCGATTCCGGCGTTTTTGGTGAGCTCGTTTTCGGGTATAAGACCGACCGAGAGCAGAAGCGTATCGCACTCAATTGTTCTTTCCGTCCCGGGGATGGGGCAGCGGTTTTCGTCAACGCCTGCAATCGTAACACCCGTAACGCGGTCTTTACCTTGGATATCTATAACCGTGGTGCTGAGATACAGCGGAATGTCAAAGTCGTTGAGACACTGGACTATGTTTCTTGTAAGTCCGCTTGAGTAGGGCATAAGCTCGCAGACACACTCAACTTTTGCGCCCTCGAGAGTCATACGGCGCGCCATAATGAGGCCTATGTCGCCCGAGCCGAGGATTACTACCTTTTTGCCGGGCATATAGCCGTCAATATTGACATATTTCTGCGCGGTGCCGGCGGTCATGATACCGCTCGCCCTTGTGCCGGCGATATTGAGAGCGCCCCTGGGTCTCTCGCGGCATCCCATGGCGAGAATTACCGCCTTTGCCTTTATCTCGAGCAGACCGTCTTTTTTATTTACCGCGTAAACGGTTTTATCCTCGGTTACATCGAGGACCATTGTGTCGAGTTTATACTCGATTTTCTTTTCGTTAACCAGCTCAATGAATCTGTCGGCGTATTCGGGTCCGGAAAGCTGCTCCCCGAAATACTGCAGACCGAAGCCGGTGTGAATGCACTGCTCCAATATACCGCCGAGCGCTTCGGCTCTCTCCAGAATGAGGATACTGTCAATGCCGCATTCTCTTGCTTTGATTGCCGCCGCCATGCCTGCGGGGCCGCCGCCGACTACAACTAAATCATAATTAAGCATTGCCGTTACCTCCTCACTTTGTTCTCTCATAGATTATTTTTGAATCGCCGCCGAATTTTGTTATCTCGTTAAGCTCAACTCCGAGCTCTTTCGCAAGAAGCTCAACTACCTTTGAGCCGCAGAAGCCGCCCTGGCATCTGCCCATTCCGGCGCGGGTTCTTCTCTTGACGCCGTCAACATCTCTCGCGCCTGCGGGAGCGCGGATGGCATCGAGGATTTCACCTTCGGTGATTGTTTCGCAGCGGCAGATTATCCTGCCGTATGCGGGGTTCTTTTCGACCAAAGCTTTGCGCTCGTCGTTTGAGAGATGTCTGAAGCGGACGGGAGCCTCTCTCTCGGGGTTGAAATCGCTGTTTTCCTCTGCGCCGCAATCCGAAACTATCATATCGGCCACATACTGACCGACCGCGGGAGCGGAGGAGAGGCCGGGCGATTCAATGCCGGCGACATTTATGAATTTATCGTTGACCTTACTTTTCTCAATGAGGAAATCATCGCTCTCAAGGTGGGCCCTGAGGCCGGCGAATGAGGTTATGACCTCTCTTGTCGTGAGTGAGGGGACGCTCTTTTTAGCGGTTTCGAGGATTGAGGTGAGAGTGGATGAAGTAGTATCGGTATTCTCTTTATCCTCAATATCAATCGCGCTCGGGCCTATGAGGAGGTTGCCGTCAACCGTCTGAGTGACGAGAACACCCTTGCCCATAGGATTCGGGCACTGGAATATAACATGATTCACAAGGCTGCCGACGGATTTGTCGCAGAGCATGTATTCTCCCTTGCGAGCTATGGTGTGAATTGAGTTATCGCCTATCATCGCGGCTATTTCATCGCAGAATACGCCCGCAGCGTTTACAACATATTTTGCTTTGACGGCTTTATCCGCACTTCTGACGGTGAATTCGCCGCCGTCAAAATCAATTGCCTCAACCTTGAAATTGCGGATGAATTCAACCCCGTTTGAAACGGCGTTTTCAGCCGCGGCAATTGTCAGCTCGTAGGGGCAGACTATGCCGGCGGTGGGAGCCCAGAGGGCCGCTTTCGCTTCTTCGTTAAGCGCCGGCTCAACCTCACGGAGTTTTTCTTTATCATAGATTTCAAGACCGGGCACGCCGTTTTTTTCGCCTCTCTCGCGAAGCACCTCAAGAGTGGCGAGCTCTTCATCGGAATAGGCGACAAGGAGTGAGCCTATCGGCTTGAAGGGCGCGTTGAGCTGCTTTGTAACCTCCGGCATCATGGCTGTGCCGATGACATTGAGTTTTGCTTTGAGAGTGCCGGGAATCGCATCAAAACCCGAGTGGACTATACCTGAGTTTGCCTTTGAGGTGCCCATCGCGAGGTCGTTGCATTTTTCGAGCAGCGCGATTCTGAGTTTGTAGCGGCTGAGCTCACGGGCGATAAATGCTCCCGATACACCTGCGCCTATGACTGCGACATCAAAATTCATAAAAAAACCTCCGTAAAGGGATTATATTTCATCTCAACAAAAAATTATAATATAATATGAAAAATAAATCAATATAATTTTCAATACAAATCCGGGTGTTTGGATATTTTTCTTGACAAATACCCTGCCGGGGTATATAATTCCGGTGAAAACAAATACCGTCAGGGGGTATTCTATTTATGGCCGGAGAAACCGTAAAAGCCTGCTGTGAAAAGCATACTGACAGAGACAGCAGGCAGAAGAAAGCACTTCTCAACCGTCTCAAAAGGATTGAGGGGCAGGTGAGAGGTCTGCAGACCATGGTTGAAAACAACGCGTACTGCAACGATATTCTCATTCAGTCTGCCGCGGTTAACGCCGCGATTAATTCATTCAACAAAGAATTGCTCTCGTCTCACATTCATACATGCGTCGCGAGAGATATCAGAGAAGGCAAGGATGAGACGATTGACGAGCTTGTTGCCACAATGCAGAAGCTTATGAAATAAGGTGAAAACATGGAACAGTATAATGTAACGGGCATGAGCTGCGCCGCCTGCTCTGCGAGAGTCGAAAAGGCGGTCTCAAAAGTGCCCGGAGTCGGGGCCTGCTCGGTAAACCTGCTTACGGGTACGATGGGCGTTGAGGGCAGCGCTCCGCCTTCGGAGATAATCAGAGCCGTGACTGATGCCGGCTACGGAGCTTCGATTAAAGATGAAAAAAATACTGCCCGGCCGGAAGGCACTGCTTCTGATAATTCCGAAGTATCAAAGCTCCTTAAGCGTCTTTTATCATCGGCGGTGATTCTGATGGTGCTCATGTATTTCTCCATGGGGCATATGATGTTCGGTTTCCCTCTGCCACGTTTCTTTGACGGGAATCACATTGCCTGCGCTCTTGTTCAGATGATTCTGGCAGCGGTTATTGCCGTAATAAATCAGAGATTTTTTATTTCGGGATTCAAGGGTGCATTACATCTCTCTCCGAATATGGATACTCTCGTCGCTCTCGGCTCCGGTATTTCGTTTATCTGGAGCACGGCGGTGCTTTTCAGGATGACAGCCGCGAAAGACGCGGGTGCGCTCGCTTCGCTTTCGGGTCAGCTTTATTTTGAATCAAGCGCTATGATTCTCACTCTCATAACAATCGGGAAAACCCTTGAAGCAAAATCAAAAGGCAAAACCACCGATGCGATAAGAGGGCTTATGGATCTTTCGCCGGTTACGGCGGTAATAAAACGCGGAGACGGAACCGTTACCGTTCCCGTTGATGAAGTGATTAAGGGCGATGTTTTCATTGTGAAGGCAGGCGACGCAATCCCTGTTGACGGTCGTGTAATATCGGGGAATTCCGCTGTCAATGAGTCGGCGCTGACAGGTGAAAGCATCCCGAGCGATAAATCACCGGGCGATTATGTTTCAGCCGGCACGGTAAATCAATCGGGATATCTTGAGTGTGAAGCTGTGAGAGTGGGTCAGGATACATTGCTCTCGCAGATTATAAAAACCGTCACGGAAGCTGCGGCAACAAAAGCCCCTGCGGCAAAGCTCGCCGATAAGGTCAGCGGAGTATTTGTACCCGCTGTGATTCTGATTTCGGTTATTACTCTCACAGTCTGGCTTATAATCGGCAGAAGCTTTGAATTTTCGCTTGCCAGGGCGATTTCAGTGCTTGTCATAAGCTGTCCCTGCGCTCTCGGTCTTGCCACTCCGGTTGCGATAATGGTCGGCAACGGAGTGGGAGCGAAAAACGGGATTCTTTTCAAAACCGCTTCTTCACTTGAAAACACAGGCAAGGTTAATATAGCCGTGCTTGATAAGACGGGCACTGTGACACGCGGCATACCGCAGGTAACAGATATCATTCCCTGCGGCGCAGCGGGGGAAGACGAGCTTCTTCAAACGGCGGCGTCGGTAGAGATTAAAAGCAGCCATCCTCTCGCAAAGGCAATAGCAAATGAGGCGGAATCCCGCGGTATAAAATCCGTTTATATAAAAGAATTCAGAGAGATACCCGGGAAAGGGCTTGAAGCGGTTTCGGATGACGGAAAAATCCGCGTAGGCAGTCTTGGATACATTTCGGAATTCACGGATATTTCCGCAGAAAACATAAAGAAGATTGATTCTCTTGCAGCGGACGGCAAGACGCCGGTCCTTTTCTCACTTGACGGTTTGCTGCTCGGA
>CADBOL010000074.1 GCA_902796295.1 Oscillospiraceae bacterium | reverse complement strand
GATGACTCTCGCGCACGGCGGAGAAAACTTTTATGACGGATGGATGAAAAATCCGAAATCGGCGATGATTTCATGCAATGACGGCTTTCGTCCCGTGAGTTTTCTTATTGAAACTGCGGATGAGGATGCAGATTGAAGTAATCTATTGGGATTGTAGCATTTAAGCGAAAAACAAACAGTAGGGCGCGGATACATCCGCGCCGCAAGTTAGCAGGGAGCAGTTAGCAGTTAGCAGTTAAGGGTCGCTGCGCTCCGAATTGTAATATTTCAAAGGCTTGCAGGATTCAGATGAATCATGCAAGCCTTTTTCATCTTAACTGCTATGCCCCGTTGTTTCATAGTAACTATTCAATATCCCCGCTCAGCTGTCTGCGAAGAGAGATAATGTAATCGTTTTCTCTGTCGCACTCCGACAGTATATCGAGGATTTTTAAAGCTCTCTTCTGATAATCCGCATTGTTTTCGGTTTCGCCGAGAGCATTGAGATGATGCACGATTATCCAGGCAATCGGGGTGAGAGCCTCTTTCGCAACTTTGTGTTTTTCTTCACCGGTCAGAAAATATACAAGCGCGTTTTCACGCGCTTTGAAGAGATTCGGCAGTTTCTCTGCGTACTCAAGCGCTTTTTCCCTCTCACCGGCTTTCCAATATGCGTGGCAGATATTATAAAGCGTTGCCCCGCGTACTTCCGAATCCTCACAGCAGCGCAGAATCTGTTCCTGCAGCGCAATTGATTCACGGAGATTTTTCATTTTTTCCTCCTGTGTTCCGTCAAGCTTTTCAAGGGAGGTTGAGAGCTGAACGAGCAGGAGCGCGTCATTCGGAAAATATTTCAGAGAGCGGCGCATCAGCGAAACATTTTCCGGGTGCAGGCCGGCTCTGTTGTTTTCATCCCACCGGCGGTTTATTTCATCATATTTTGATTTCTTCTCCGTCACGCTCATTCCGAAAAGTTCATCAACGCTTACCCCGAAATAGTTTGCGAGCGCGGGCAGCATGGTTATATCGGGATATCCGTCTCCCCGCTCCCACTTGCTCACGGATTGAAATGAAATGCCGAGATGAGCAGCCGTCTCTTCCTGAGTCAGATTTCTTTCGCGGCGCAGACGCCTTATGTTTTCGCCTATCGGAATATTCATAAAAACGCTCCTTTCCCGATGATTTAACCGGTTGCTTACGGTTGCAATTATATTTGTTTTTGCGCAGGTTATCAATAACCGTATGAGAGACCCGGCTCAACGTTCCGTAGAATTATTCTACGCAAGACGGGACAAAAAGGAAAGTCCTCCAATGATTCAGCGGGGCTTTGGCCCCGCTGTATAATCAAAGGAGGAGCATTTAGAAACTAATCATCATATGATGACATAGTAATTATAGCACAGCGTAATTGACTTGTAAAGCGGAATATTGATATTTTTTTCAGAATCAGACCCGTTTTTTGTATTATTATTCATATTTTACAATGATGAAGATTTATTTTTTTATACGGTTATATTTCCGCGCTGTCTTTTTTGATTATTTTCACTTTTCCGGTGAGAGACGGCATCGGTTTTCCGTTTTCGCCGGGGCGGACTCTGATTTCAAGATCTCCGCCGGGCTCGGTGAATTTTCCGCTGAAAAAACCGCCGTTTTTCTGAGCAAAATATATCCCCGCTGCGGCGGTGCCGCTTGCGCAGGAGCTCTCCCACACGAGAGTTTCCGGGTTCGTCACATAAACGAGAGGTGTCAGTTTCTCTCCGTCGGTAAAAATGAAGCCGAGGCTCTGAGCGCCGAGCGATTCGCAGGTGCTTTTTATCGATTTTTCGCTTTCGGTTTTTCCCGCTTTCTCTGTGAGAATGATGTGGGTTATCCCGCCGAAATCCACAGCGGGAGCGGTGACGGCGCTGCCGCCGATAATAAGCTCAATATTTTTTATCTCAAGAGGCTCCGGCATATCAACTGTGCCGGAGTATTCTTTTTCGCTCTCTTTTTCGATTGAAACGTGAACGGGACGGCTCGCTCCGCTGACAAACAAATCAAGCTCAGCACGGCTCAGACTGTTTTTAAGGCAGTAAACCGCCGCGGCCGAAAGCGTCGCGTTTCCGCAGAATTCGCCGCCCGCCATATTGAGAGTTTTTCCCTCAATGAACCCCGTCTGCTCCGCCGTCTTTTCCGCGGCCATAAGCGCGCGGGCAGTCTGCGCTCTCTTTTCCGCCGGAACGGGAGTGTCTGCGAGCAGGGTTATGTTGCCTGTCGGGTCAACGAGATAATATCCTGTTTTCATACGTTGTTGTAATTCTGAAGGAACTGTTTCATTCTCTCGCTCTGCGTGTTGCCGAATACTTCCTCCGGATCGCCCTGCTCGACTATAACGCCGCCGTCCATGAAAATTACTCTGTCCGATACGGCGCGTGCAAAGGACATTTCGTGAGTTACGATAACCATTGTCATCTTTTCTTCGGCAAGCTGTTTTATGACTTTGAGCACCTCGCCCGTAAGCTCGGGGTCGAGCGCCGAGGTCGGCTCGTCAAAAAAGAGGATTTCGGGATTCATGGCGAGAGCGCGGACTATCGATACTCTTTGCTGCTGACCGCCGGAAAGCTCGCAGGGGTAGGAATCCGCCTTATCCTCAAGCCCCATTTTTCTGAGCAGCTCAAGGCATTCCTCTCTGACTTCATCCTTGTTTCTCTTCATAACGGAAACGGGGGCATCCATCATATTCTTCAGCACGGTATAGTGCGGGAAGAGATTGAAATTCTGGAAAACGAGGCCGAAAATGTGGCGGAAATCATTCAGATTCTTTGCATATACGCATTTTCCGTTTTTCATTTCCGCCGCGTTTTTATCATCATATGTTATCGTGCCCGAATCAATCGTTTCAAGGAATGTCGAGCAGCGCAGCAGAGTTGATTTGCCCGAGCCGGAAGGGCCGATAATTGATACAACTTCGCCTTTGTCAACATTGTATGATATATCTTTGAGAACATGATTGCTCCCGAAGGATTTCTGTATATTTGACATTCTGAGAATACTCATACCGGCACCTCCTTACAGTTTATAATAGCTCATCTTTTTCTCGACTCTGCCCATAACGAAGCCGACAAGCACATTGAATACATAGTAGAATACGCCCGCGACGATAAACGGGACAAAGCTCGTCTGAGAATTTGCAATCTGTTTGCCTATCGTAAACATTTCCTGATATGAAACGGTGAATGCCATGGAAGTATCCTTGACGAGAGTCACAATCTCATTTGTAATGCTCGGCAGTATCCGCCTTATCACCTGGGGCAGAATTATTTTGAAGAAGGTCTGCGCTTTTGAATAGCCGAGCACCTGCGCCGCTTCATACTGCCCGACGGGCATCGATTCGATTCCGCTGCGGTAAATCTCGGCGAAATAGGCGGCGTAGTTTATCGCGAAGGCGATAACAACCGGTATAAGCTTGTTTCTCGAAACGCTGACACCGAAGAGATAGTACGGACCGTAGGTGACGGCAATCAGCTGAAGCATCAGAGGGGTGCCCCTGAGAACGGAAATATATACCTTTGCAAACCATGATACGATTTTGATTTTGCTGCCGTTGAGCAGAGCGACAATCATACCCAGAGGGATGGCGAATAAAAGAGTGAGAAAGAAAATAGCGCAGGTTTTTTCGAGACCTTCCGCCATTTTCATAATAATGGTCATTAAGTTCATACAGATCTCCGGTTTTTATAGAAAGTGTTGATACAATTAAAAAACAGGGGCTGTCGTTTTTTCGACAGCCCCCGAGGCTGTTGCCGGATTATTTGAGGAAGAGAAGGTTAGCCGCGTCAATATCGGTATATTTCTCCGCGATTTTCGCGTATGTGCCGTCTGCTACGAGAGCGTCAATGGCTTCCTCAACCTGTTTGCATAATTCTTCGTCGCCCGAGCGGAATGCGATACCGTACTGCTCGGCTCCGAGATCCTCGTCGATGACGGCAAATCCGTCATGCTCCGCAATATAGCTGTCAGCAACGGGTCTGTCAACGAAAACGGCGTCAACCGCGTTGCCCTCAAGCTCTGTGAAGCATTTGAGGAAGCTGTCGCAGGTTATGACTTCGCCGAAGGAATCTGCAAGTTCCTTGAGGTCTTCGTTGAGAAGGGATTCACCCGAGGTGCCGAGCTGAACGGCAACCGACTTGCCCGCGAGATCTTCCGATTTGGTGAAGCCGCTGCCCGCTTTGACGAGAAGAACCTGCTCATTGTCAAAATAAGGTCTTGAAATGATGTATCCCGCCTCTTTCATCGTGTCGAGGATGGTCATACCCGACCATACGCAGTCACACTCGTTTGAATCAAGCTGAACGAGCTTTTCATCCCAGTTTACGGCGAAGGTCTTGAAG
>CADBOL010000073.1 GCA_902796295.1 Oscillospiraceae bacterium | reverse complement strand
TGGCCTGGGAATCGGTGAGGAGCATGACCATTCTGTCAATTCCGTATCCGATACCGCCTGTCGGGGGCATACCGTATTCAAGAGCCATAAGGAAATCTTCGTCTGTTGTGTTGGCCTCTTCGTCACCATTGGCGAGCTGGATTTCCTGGGCTTTAAATCTTTCTCTCTGATCGATCGGGTCATTGAGCTCCGAATAAGCGTTTGCCATTTCCCAGCCGTTCATAAAGAATTCGAATCTTTCAACATAGTCCGGATTTCCGGGCTTTTTCTTGGTGAGAGGTGAAATCTCAATGGGATGATCCATTATAAATGTCGGCTGAATAAGATGCTCTTCAACAAACTCCTCGAAGAAGAGATTGAGAATGTCGCCCTTGCCGTGTCTGTCTTCATAATCAACATGATGCTCATCGGCGAGTTTTCTTGCCTGATCAAGAGTTTCAACTTCGTTCCAGTCAACGCCGGAATACTTTTTGACGGCGTCAATCATCGTAAGTCTCTCAAAGGGCTTGCCGAGATCCATTTCAACACCGTTATAGCTGATTTTAGTTGAGCCGACAACCACCTCGGCAAGATGTCTGTAAAGATTCTCGGTAAGATCCATCATGCCGTGGTAATCGGTATATGCCTGATAGAGCTCCATGAGAGTAAATTCGGGGTTGTGTCTTGTGTCAACGCCCTCATTTCTGAATACTCTGCCTATTTCATAAACTTTTTCCATGCCGCCGACAATAAGACGTTTGAGATAAAGCTCAAGTGAGATACGAAGTTTCACATCTTCGTTCAGAGCGTTGAAATGAGTTTCAAAAGGCCTTGCTGCGGCTCCGCCTGCGTTTGGAACAAGCATCGGGGTCTCAACCTCAATAAAGCCCTGAGAATCGAGATATTTTCTGATTTCTTTGATTATGGCGGATCTTTTATAGAATGTTTCCTTGACCTCGGGGTTCATAATAAGATCAAGATAACGTCTTCTGTATCTGGTATCTGTATCGGTAAGGCCGTGGAATTTTTCGGGAAGGGGAAGAAGGGACTTTGTAAGAAGGCGAACGCCTTTTGTGTGGATGGATATTTCACCTTTCTCCGTCCTGAAAACAAATCCGGTTACTTCAAGAATATCGCCGATATCCCATTTTTTAAAATCCGAGTAAACTTCTTCACCGACATCGTCAATCTTGATGTAGCACTGAATTCTGCCGTTTCTGTCGGCGATGTTGAAGAAGCTGGCTTTACCCATTTTGCGCTTGAACATCATCCTGCCGCAGATACAGACGTCTTTTCCTTCAAGGGAGTCAAAGTTTTCCCTTATTTCATCGGTGTGAATATTCTGACCCGCGGTTGTTATAACAAACGGATCCTTGCCTGCCTGCTGAAGCGCTTCGAGTTTTTCGATGCGGATCGCACGATCCGAGGGCGCAGCGGAATTAACCTTTTCGTTAGCCATTATCAACCCTCCGCTACGTAATCGGTATTTAAAACCTTCATAGTAATGGTCTTTCCCGAAGGAGTGAGAACCTTGATTTTATCGCCTTTCTTTTTGCCGATAAGTGCGCTGCCAACAGGGGAGTCATCAGTGACGGCAATGGCGCCGGGAATGTCGGTGGAAGAGCCGATAAAGCATATAACCTCTTCGCCGTCATCCTCAATAACTACGGTTGAACCGATATGTACGGTACCTTTTTTGAAAAAGTTATCTTCAACAACTTCAACAGAATCAAGCTCACGCTCGCGCTGAGCAATATCCTCTTCAAGCTTTGCCTGGTCATTTCTTGCTTCGTCATATTCTGCATTCTCCGAAAGGTCGCCGTGTGAACGGGCTTCCTGGAGCTTCTGGGCAATCTCATCTCTTCCCTGATTCTTTAAATAATCAAGCTCTTTTTGAAGTTTTTCATATTCGCTTCTGGTAATCTGTTTTGCCATAATAAACTCTCCTTTGAGCAAATTTATTAATATAAATATTTATTATAATAGAGAAACACTAAATGTCAAGTTTTGTTACACCATTGTAATAATCATAATTTATTCAAAAATCAGTTGCAGTTCTTCTTTGGTAATCTCTCTGCACTGTCCCTCTGCAAGGGAATCATCAAGTTTCAGATTGCCGATCTGAATTCTTTTCAGTTTATCAACATGATTGCCTGCGGCGGCAAACATTCTTTTAACCTGATGATACTTTCCCTCGCTGATTTTAATCTCGGCAAAATAGCTGTAATCATCTGTAAAGTATCTGACCTTTGCAGGCATACATTTTGTCCCGTCTTTAAGTATAATACCGCTCTCGATTTTTTTAATATCGGCACTTTCGAGCGGCCTTGAAAGGACAGCAATGTAAGTTTTGTAAATACAGTGGTTAGGGCTTACAATCCGGTGGCACATATCGCCGTCGTCGGTGAGTAAAAGAAGCCCCGTTGTATCTTTATCAAGCCTTCCGCAGGGGAAGAGGGATTTGCGTGAAAGTTCCGGAGGTATCAGATCGATGACAGTTTTTTTGTTTTCATCCTTTGTCGCGGTGATTACACCTGCGGGTTTGTTGAGCATAATGTAAATGTGATTCTTAAGCGTAAAGTCAAATCCCTTTACACTGACCTCATCAAGCATTGTATCAATCAATTCTTCCGCCCTGAGAATCAATCTGCCGTTGACATTTACTTTTCCTTCTTTAATTATTTCTCTTGCCTCTTTTCTGCTGACATTGCAGTTTAGGGCAATCAGTTTGTCGAGTCTGCTGAGCGACATTCTATCACGCCTTTTACGAATTTAATAATTTCAAAAATAATGAGGCCGGCACTTTGACCGGCCTCGAAAAATTCGGTTTTGATTACGCAAGCTCAGCGAAATACTTAATGGTGCGGACCATCTGGCTTGTGTAGCTGTTTTCGTTATCATACCATGATACGACCTGAACCTGATAGGTGTCATCGTCAATCTTGGAAACCATGGTCTGGGTAGCATCGAAGAGTGAGCCGTATCTCATGCCGATAACATCGGAGGAGACAACCTGATCCTCATTGTAACCGTAGGACTCGGAAGCGGCTGCTTTCATAGCTGCGTTGATACCGGCAACGGTAACGTCTGCGCCCTTGACAACAGCAACAAGAATAGTGGTTGAACCGGTGGGAACGGGAACTCTCTGTGCTGAACCGATGAGTTTGCCGTTGAGCTCGGGGATAACAAGGCCGATTGCCTTTGCAGCGCCTGTTGAGTTGGGAACAATGTTTGCAGCGCCTGCGCGTGCTCTGCGGAGGTCGCCCTTTCTGTGGGGACCGTCGA
>CADBOL010000072.1 GCA_902796295.1 Oscillospiraceae bacterium | reverse complement strand
ATCAGGGTTTCCAGGTCGTCGATTGCCTCAACGGCGCAGATTGTCGCCTGAGGAATCGTCGCGATTGAGTCATTGTAAAACTTTATTCCCTCATACTCTCCGGCAAATTCAAGCCGGTGCTCGATACCCTTGTAGTCCATAATCGCCGAGCAGATATCCTTTTCGCTTATTCCGAGGCGCCTTGCGGCGGCCGCGGCGAGAAAAGCATTCTTTATGCTGTGATTTCCGAGAAGGAAGTCATTCTGCTCAACCGCCTCGTAAATGCTCTCATATCCGTTGATATCGGATGCGACTTTGATTACGGTTGAGGGAATCTCCGAAAAATTGCAGTAGCCGTCATAGCTCTGCGAGGCGTTGCAGATGAAATAATCGTCCGCTGTCTGATGGCGCACTATATTCAGCTTCGCCGTCACATATCCGGTAAAGCCGTTATGATGCTCGATATGCTCGTGATATATGTTTGTGAGCACGGCAATATGCGGTGACGCCGTGGTGAATTCAAGCTGCCTTGACGACATCTCGACTATGGCGACATCCGGCTGCTTGTCCTCAAGGGAATCAAGGGCCGGAAGGCGGACATTGCCTATGAGAATCGCGTTCTTGCCCGCTTTTTTTGCCATATCATAGAGTAATGTTGCGACAGTCGTCTTTCCCTTGGTGCCGGTCACGCCGACACAAATGCAGTCGGAATATTTGAGGAATAAATCCGTCTGACAGGTAATGATTATATCCTTGGGCAGAATATACTCCGCGAGGGAGATGCCCGGGGTCTTTATTATGACATCATAGTCCTTGAGGCAGTCTATATAGTTTTTGCCCGTGTGCAGGGTGACGCGGCTGTCATCAATCTCAATCTGCTTGATATCGCTGATGCCTATTTCCTTCTCGGGCAAATGACGCCTAATGATGTCATAGGTCGACCTGCCCTCCCTGCCGAAGCCGAGGATGAGCACTTTCCGGCTGTTTATGAACTCAATAAAATCACTGAACATAATCTGATGAGTCCTCTCTGCCGCTTGCCTTAAGCTCTCTGCTTACTGGAAACGGACATACTTGATTGTGAAACACTCGGATTTGATTGATCTGCCGAGCAGCTTCTCGCGGAAATTGTTTCCGCTCATTGCAACGCCGCAGACATTAATCTGATCTACATAGCCGATTGAATTGCTGTATGCGCCGTCGTGATAGAGGATTTTGAGCCAGGTCGACGGATCGTTATTGAGCTCTGCCCTGTCTCCGCAGACAGCTCTGATAAGGGTTCTCATGCGCTCAACCGTAAACTCCGCCGTGCTGATTTCAACGGTCTCGGGGCTTGTCACGCCGCCGTTGAGGTAAGGCAGGCTCATTCCCCATACCGATCTCGATGAAGCGGTCTTGCCCGCGACCGATGCGCAGTAAACCGTGTTGGCGTATTTGCCGTTATAGCTTACATAAACGGCGTGGGGCTGTTCATCCTCCGATTTGATGTGGAGCACATCAAAAACGGCCTTCTCAACCTGAGTGCCCTTATAGCTGAAATAGGGGTCAAACGCCTGGTTTGAGTTGAAGCTGTTATACATGCCGAAAGTATAGGCGGCTATCGCCTGCGCTTTGAGCGCCTCGTAGGGAGAGTTGTGTCCTATTTCCGGCTTTACGGTCCTGCAGAGGAAGGCGACAAGAGTCATCTTGACTCCCTGTCTTGTTACCTCGGCGGGAGTATTTTTATCCACCATAAGCGTTGTGCCCTGGTAGTAGTGCGTGAGTATCTGATTGCAGTTCCACCCTTTATTGGCGTAGGCAATCGCGCCGCGCTGGCTCATTCCGACACCGTGACCGTAGCCGTAACATGTAAAGACAAACTTGCCCTGACCTTTGGCCCCGCCTGTCTTTTCGGCGGAAGTGCTCTGTGTTGTTGCGGCCGTTGTTGATCTTGTAATTCTCTCTCGGGTGGTCCTCTCTCTGGTTGAGCGCTCCCTGCTGGTGCTTGAGCCGTCGGCGAGAGTGGTGCTTTCACCTTCCGGAGAACTGACGCCGGTGGTGCTGTCTATTTCGGCAATCAGCGAAGAAATCGCTCCGGATATTGTAGAAGCGACCTTCAGGGTTGTGGACCCCGACCTCATATTCTCTATGATGCCGGAGGAATCGGTCGTGAACTGACCGTTGGCGGCGTTTGTTCTCACGCCTCCTCCGCTGTATGTGGTGTTTATTTCGTCAAACACCGCCGAATCGGTATATGTCGCTTCAAAAACCGGCACAACCTCTCCGAATTCATCGCCGAGCTCCGTTTCCGGGGCGTCGGTCACAGACACTTCGGTTGTTACAACATCGGCTGATGTGCTCTCGGAAGCGGGCTTGCTTCTGCTTACGCTGCTCCTGAATACCGCGATGCCCACTCCGAGGCAGATAAGCGCGGCGGCGGCAAGGCAGACAATGATTGCTATCAGCGGCTTTGAACTGTTTCTGACCGGCTTTAAATCGGGAACTTCAACTCCGCCGTCAACACTTCCGGCAAGGAGCTCCATAAGTCTCACGGTGGCTGCTTTCGCGGTCTGTGATTTTTCTTCGCCTTCAGCCGCGTGAATAACCTCGATGCGCGCGGCGTTTTCATCGGCAAGAGCGATAGTGATGCTGCCGTCATCTTCCACTCCCGATATCGCAATCCCGTAATCGGAAGAGGAAATATCGCGCGCGTCCTTTGCCGCGTCCGCGGCAAACCTTATCATTTCACCGTCCGGTGAGCTTTCCTGCTCAACGGGTGTGAATATCGAGCCGTCAATACCAACGGTCTGCGAAACATTGAATACAGCCTTTGACAGACCGAAATCGGATACTCCGACGGTCTTGCCGCTCTGCTGAATTCTGATAAGGCAGTCTCTGAGAATATCCGCCTCCCCTTTTTCGGCGGCGGCAAAATCGGTGACTCCTCTCTCAATAGCGCCCTTGACAGTTTCTATGTCGAGAGGGAGAAGAGCAACCCGGCCTTTTCTGAAATCGAATGAAAAGCCCGACCTTAACCCGTCCTGCGAGGGATAGACGGCAGCTCCCGCGGGAACGGCTGTCTCGGTTTTAAGCTCCCTTGAGTCTGCCGGAAGCAGATCTCCGACTCTGCCGGAAATCATCTGTGAATGCTCAATCTTTGACGGGAACGCCTTGAGCATAAGGAGCTTTATCTTGTTGAATCTCGCCGCGTCGGCCACCACTATGGTGTTTTCACCGCGCATCGCGGATTTCCATGCGAGCTTTACTGCCTCGCCTGCAGATGCGAATTTGAATGCGCCTGCAATCTCAGACCTTCCGGCTATTTCGGAATATATTACACTGGCGGGAACCGCGTATTCATCTTCTCCCGGAAGGTAAAGGTTTACTTTTGCGTTCATAAAAATCACCCCTGTTTTGCGGAACTTCGGGAAACTCTGTCATTCCCCGTTCAATGCCGGAAACCGGCATTTCGGATTCTCCGGACCCCGTCATTTGTTTGGGCTCCATCTTGAATCATCCGCGTAAGGATTGGTCTTCTTGTTGGCGTTATACCACGCCTGCGGATATTTCGGATTGTCGTTGTTTGCCGCCTGCGATGTGTCGGGCACCGCGCCTTCGCCGTCTCTCTTGAGCCTTGCGATGATTACCAGACGCGCGCCGTCAAAGTCATAGCAGCAGGTGGAAAGAGTGAGGATTTTATCGGTCGTTGCTATATCGACTCCGGTGTCATAAAATCTTCTCTTATTCACCTCGTTTATATATTCAACAAACTTGCTCTCCGAAATGTCGAGCCAGTTGTATGTAAACATGTATCCGTTATCCTGTGAAGGAAGTGAATTTGTTATAAACGCCGCATATACGAACCAGCTGTAGTCTCCGTATATGGTGTTGCACTCGATGACGGGGGATTTCTTGAATGCGCTGAGATATCTGTAATCCTCAAGCTTACCGAAAATCAGATCGTCATAGTGCATATTGTGGCCGTAAATCACCGTGTTTCTCGGCAGATTTTTGAAATCTTTGATTCTGTAATCAAAGAACGGCACACCGTACTGCGTTCTCTTTTTATAGATGTTTCTGTGCAGATAGAAATCGTTATTGTCGGCGTGAGCGATCGGAAGGTCGATTTCAAGGCCGGGTATTGATATCCATCCGCGCAGATCGCTGTTGATATCATAGAGCTTCTTATACTTCGCGAGCATCCCGGGAGGATATTTTGACTCCTCCTGCGCGACGGTCTGCCCGATATTGTTTTCCGGAGACTGAACAACTATCTTCTGAACCTCCGACTGATGCCTTTTGAACATCATCGGCTCATAGATATATGTCTTTACAAGGAAAGCGGAGCTGACGATTATGGTGATGACCGAGGCAACAAGAACTATCTTTCTGATAATCTCGCCCACCTTGGGGTTTTTGCCCTCGGCTATCTTTCTGTCTATCTTCGCTCTGCGCTTTTCTTCTTTTGTCAGCTTTCCGTCATCCTCGATAATCTCTACCGGAACATTGCCGACGGTTCTCCCGCCGCTGCCCGCGAGCAGATCGAAAACCTGAACCGGTGGCTCGGATGAAACGCTCGAGGCGGCAATCTCCACCGCGCCGGAGGGCTCATGCGGAATATTGACCGTGAAAGGCTCCTTTTTCCTCATCGGAATTCCTTCGCTCTGAGGAACCTGCCGGGGAATCTGCTGAGGAGCCTGCTGTGAAACCTGAGCGGGAGCAGGTTCCGGCTCTTTCGCGGGCTCATCGCCGAGAAGAGCGGCGAGCTCCGCCTCAAACCCCTCGGCGTGTATGTCCACACCGCCTGCGGGTTTCTTTTTCGGCTTCTCCGGAGCGGGTGCCTGAGGAACAACAGGCTTTATCTTCGGATTCTTTTCAATATCGGATAATATGCTGTCAAATTCCGCTTTGTTGTCCGTGTCGGCCTTGAGGCTGTCTATCATTGAAAGGATCTCGTCCTTGCCGACCTCGGGCGCCGGAGCGCCTGCGGGAGCATCGCTCTTTTTGGACTGCGAAATATCAATATACTCCGATGGGCTCGCCCAGAAATCGCCTGCGGGAGATTCTCCTCCGGCGGGTCTGGGCACATTGACCGACGGCCCCGAATTCATGATATCATCCATAAGATTCTGGATTTCATTCTCGAGGCTCTGCTCGGTTTTTCTTATATCCTCACGGTAGCCGTCGTACGGAGCACTGCCGTTATCCTTTTCGGTCAGGAAGCTGCCTATATCTATCTCGGTAATAGCCTTCTCATCGCTGAGACTGCTTATACCTTCGGGAACTCCCGACGATTTGTTTAATTCGTCTGCCATAATACCTCCGATGTCAGGTGTCACATATGGATTGATTCACACCGCGGTGATTTTTTTACTGCCGTAACCGTATAGCTCTTTATTCCGCGCTCGGTTCCCATTTTGCCGCGTTGGTGTAAGGATTGGTCTTTCCGTTTCTTGTGTACCAGACCTGCGGCCTGCGGAAATCGGGGTTGTTCTTTACAAGCGAGGTGTCTATGCTCTCGCTCTCTCCCTCGTGAAGAAGGCGTCCGAGAACAACAAGCCTTGTGTCAACGCTCTTGCCGAGGTCATAGATGCAGGTGGAAAGAGTGATGATTTTGTCTGTCGGCTCAAGCGAAACGCCCGTCTCATAAAGAGCTCTCTGCTTGACCTGGTCTATATATCCGGTCATATTGCTGTCGGACATATCGGGATAAATATAATTGAAGAAGTAGCCCGCGTCATCCGACGGATTAACCGCGACATAAAACACTGCGCAGATTTTGAATGTGTATTCTCCTGTGAGTGTCGAATACTTTATTAACGGATTCTTCTTGTAGTGATCCGGATTCCTGTAATCATAGAGCGAGCGGAACGCCTGTTTGGGCACATTGTCCGACTTGCCGGTCGTATGGCCGTGAATGACGGTGTTCTTTGACAGACCGCCGGTATTGTCACAGCGGTAGTCGAGGAAAAGGGAGCCGTAGAGTCTGCCTGTTGTTTCCCAGGTCCTCGTCTCATAAAAATCATAATAGAGATATCTGTCATTATTGTCTGCCCAGAGCACTGCCGTGTCAACCTCTGTGCCGGGTATTGTCAGCCAGCCGATGAGATTCTTGTTGACGGCGTAAGCCTGTTTGAGAGACGGCAGAATCCCGTCCGGGAATTTCGCCGACTTATAGTTGTTTGATACGACTGCCGAAAGCTTATCGGTTAGCGCCTTTGTATTTGCTCCGTCTGCAAGTTTATACTGCGCCTCGTGCTCAACAACGGTAATCTGCCTGGGCAGGAAGTTGATCACGGTCAGCGCGGCAAATACAAGCGCCGCCGCGGCAAACAAACAGCTTAAAATTACAAAAACTTTGCCGCCCTTCTTCTTTTTCTTCATATCTTTAACTCCGTTTTTAAGTATTTTACGATAAGATTAAGCGCCCTTGAAGCCGCTGTATATCTGTTGTAGTCTCTCTCGTTTCTGCCTGTTTCGATTTTTTCGCATTCCGTAAAGCCCTGCGCGTCAATCGCAACATATATCAGACCGGGTGATTTGCCGTCTTCGTCTGCGTCGGGCCCCGCAAAACCGGTGACCGACAGGCCGATATCCGCTCCGCTCTTTCTGCGGATTCCCTTTGCCATTTCAACCGCCGTTTCTTCGCTTACGGCTCCGTAATCCGAGAGGGTTTTTTCACTGACTCCGAGTTCTCTCACCTTCACCTCATTTGCGTAGGTGATTACTCCGTGTTTGAATACGGCGCTCGCGCCCGGTATATCGGTAATCCGCTTTGCTATTAAACCACCCGTGCAGCTTTCGGCGGTCGCAACCGTCAGCCCCGCCTTTCTGAGCATGGGAACGGCGGCATCCTCTGTGTTTTTGCAGTCAATCCCGTAAATGTATTCTCCGATTCTCCCGCGGATGACTTCTATGACCTGCTGTGTCATCCTCTCCGCCTCTTCGGCGGAATCAGCCCTGGCGGTAACTCTCAGAAGCGCCTCGCCTATTTTGCAGTAGGGAGCAACCGTCGGGTTTTCGCCGCTGAGCAGATCGGAAAACTCCTCGGCGAGCCTGCTCTCGCTTATGCCCATGGTTCTTACTTCGTGCGAAACTATCGCGCCGGAGCGGTATTCGCTCAGATAAGGAACAACGTGCTTTTCAAATATTTCCGACATTTCATAAGGCGGTCCGGGCAGCAGAACAAGACATTTGCCGTCTTTTTTCATTCCCATCCCGGGAGCTGTGCCGTGGGTGTTTTCAAGTACGGTGCCGCCTTTGGGTACATAGGCCTGCTTGAGATTGCTCCGAGGCATTTCGACCCCTTTGGCTATGAAAAACGCCGTGATTTTATCCGCGGTCGCTTTATCAAATTCAAGCTCAAAGCCGAATTCCCTGCAGCATATTTCAGCTGTAATATCATCGGGAGTGGGCCCGAGGCCTCCCGTGGCAATCACTATATCGCTCCTTGAGAGCGCGGTCCTTACCGCGCCCGCAAGCCTTTCGGGATTATCCCCCACACTCGTGTGGTAAAACACGGAAATTCCCATATCCGCAAACCTGCGGGAGAGGTACTGAGTGTTGGTGTTGAGTATGTCGCCGAGCAGGAGCTCGGTCCCTACAGATAATATTTCACAAATCGCCATAAATCTCTTTTCAGTCTATCACGACAAGACGCGCGGTCTCTGCCGCTTTCTCAACCATCGGTTTCCAGTCAAACGCTTCCTCCGCTCTCTCGACATAGTCAAGAGTCGGCCTTGTTCTCGGATGCTTCGGGGTAAAGACCGTGCAGCAATCCTCATAAGGCAGGATTGAGAGGTCAAATGTATCTGTCTTATTGCGCGAAATATCTATCACTTCATCCTTATCCATACCGATGAGCGGTCTGAATACGGGAATCTCGCATACCTTGTCTGTGCAGGCGATTGCCGGCATGGTCTGGCTTGCGACCTGACCCACGCTCTCGCCCGTAATGAGTGCCCCGGCGTTTTCTCTCGCGGCTATTATCTGAGCAACTCTCATCATCATGCGGCGCATAATCACGGTGAATATATCCTCGGGGCAGAAGTCTTTTATGCTTTCCTGAATCTCGGTGAAATGAACCACCCAGAGACCTATTCTGCCCGAATAAGCGGCTACTTTTGAGAGCAGCTGATGCACCTTCTGCTCCGCTTTTTCTCCTGTATACGGAGGAGAGGCAAAATGAACGGCGCTGAGAGAGAGGCCTCTTTTTGCCATCATATACCCGGCTACCGGGCTGTCAATGCCGCCCGAAATCAGCAGAAGCGCCCTGCCCGCGGAGCCGGTCGGCATACCGCCTGCGCCTTTGATCTGCCTGCCGTGGATATATGCGTGAGTGTCTCTTATTTCAATGTTCACAACTATATCGGGGTTGTGAACGTCAACGGAAAGGTGGGGGAATCTCTCAAGCAGGAATCCGCCCGCCTGATTGCATATTTCGGGGGATGTAAGGGGAAACTTTTTATCCGATCTCTTTGCCTCAACCTTGAATGTGGAGGCACATTCGAGATCCTCTTCGAGATAACCGGCCGCCTTCCTGAGGATTGTCTCAAAATTCTTTTCACAGGCAACAGCCCTTGAAAACGCCGCTATGCCGAATATCTTCCCGACCTTTTCGACGGCGGCATCAAGGTCGGTCTCCTCATCCTCGGGCTCGGCTATGATTGTGGACTGCTGAACGTTAAAATTGAATTTTCCCAGTGAGGAGAGACGGTGCTTCATGTTTTTTATGAGCATATCCTCAAAAGTCCTTCTGTTGAGACCTTTGAGAGCAAGCTCTCCGTTTTTTATAAGTAATACTTCTTTCATCTGATATTCCTTATTTCTTTTTTGCCCTGAGAAATCATCTCAATCAGATAATCGATTTCTTCTTTTGATGTGAAGCGCGAGAAGCTTATGCGCAGAGGCGTTTCCGCTCTCTCGCGGCTGAGGCCCATCTCCGTGAGCACCCTGCTCTTTTTGCCCTTTGAGCAGGCGGAACCGCTCGAGACGCATATGCCCTTTGATGAGAGATAATTGAGCATCGGCTCGGATTTGACTCCCAAAACGGAAATATTCGTAACATAAGGGAGAGCATCGGGCGGTGAATTCACGGCGATATCTCCGGCTCTTTCAAGCTCCGCGAGCATATAATCGCGCAGGTTAGTGACTCTCTCGAGATTGGTTTTTATATCTTTGAGCTCTCCGGCAGCCGCGCCGAATCCGGCAATCGCGGGCATCGCCTGTGTGCCCGGGCGGAGCTTCTTCTCCTGTTCTCCGCCGAAAACCCGCGGCATTAAAGCCGCATCTCTGCTGACATAAAGAGCTCCGGCGCCTTTGGGCCCGTGAATCTTATGCGAGCTGACGGTCATCAGGTCAACGCCCAGGGATTTGGGCCTTACCTCAAGTTTTCCGTAAGCCTGAACTGCATCGCAGTGAATAAGAGCGGGAGCTTTTGCTCTTGTGACGGCTCTTCTGAGCGCTTTTACCGGAAGAATTGTGCCGACTTCATTGTTGACATACATCATGGTTACGAGAATCGTTTCGGAATTGACGGCATCAAATAAATCATTTTCATTAACTCTGCCGTATCCGTCAACCGGAAGGCGGACAATCTCAAAACCTTCCTTCCCGAGAGCGGATAGCGTCTCGTAAACACTCGGGTGCTCAACAGCTGTGGAAACTATCCTGTTTCCGTAACGGCGCATCTTCGCAGCCGCTCCGTAAAGGGCGAGATTGTTGCTCTCCGTGCCGCCTGATGTGAAATAAATCTCATCACTGCCGCACATGAGAGAAGAGGCAACCGCGCTCCTTGATTTCTCGAGAAGGGCCGAAGCTTCCAGGCCCGAAAAGTGGAGAGAGGACGGGTTTCCCCATTCGTTTTCCAAAGCGGAAACGACGGCATCCACTGCCTGCCTGCAGGGCTTTGTTGTAGCGCTGTTATCAAGATAAGCCGTCGTGACCCTCACCGACCTTTCGTATGCCGGGCCGTAAAAAACATCCCGCGCAAAATTCCAAAATGTGCATATATTCCGGTGTATTATACTACAAAAAGCCCGAAAATTCAAGTATTTTATTTTAACAGGTAAAATTCAATATATTTTAATATAAGATATCTTTTTTATATTTGATATATTTCATTAAAAGCTTGATTTACATTCGATGTTTGTGATAGAATACTCTTTAAAGCGGAGGTGAATTCTTCATGAAAAAAATCCTCATTGCCGAAGATGAGCAGAGAATGAGAAGACTTGTCTGCGACTACCTCAAAAAAGCCGGCTATGAAACACTTGAGGCTGCCGACGGAAGGCAGGCTATTGCCGTATTCAAGGCAAACAGCGATATCAATCTTGTTATCTGCGATGTTATGATGCCCGAGGTTGACGGCTGGGAAGTCTGCAAAACCATCAGGAAAACAAGCAATATCCCCATCATAGTGCTCACCGCAAGGACACAGGAATTTGACGAGCTGGTTTCTTTTGAGAGCGGCGCCGATGACTTCATCACAAAGCCGTTCAGCATGCCGGTTTTCATGAAGAGAGTTGAGGCGCTCCTGAAGCGCTCGGGCGCGTCAACCGAAAACCCCTCCGACATTATCGAAATAGACGGACTCCGTCTCAATATCCCCGCTCACGAGTTCACTCTCGGAGGCAGGGAGCTTGATCTGAAAATCAAGGAATTCAATCTACTTGAAAAACTTATCACAAATCCGGGCAGGATTTTTTCAAGAGATATGCTCCTCGATGATATCTGGGGAGTTGATTTTACCGGAGACAGCAGGACCGTTGACTCTCACCTTGCCCGCCTGAGGACCAAGCTCGGCGTATGGGGAGACAAACACATCAAGACCGTCTTCGGTGTGGGATATAAAGTGGAAATCAATCAGGAATAAGCCGGATATACAGACCGTATCTTAACCACAGGGGGTGAACCGGGTGAAAAAAATAATGTCATTTCTCAGCGGCAGGCTGCGTGTCAAGATTTTTGCTGCGCTTATTGCCGTGCTCACCGTGTTTTTCATCCTGATCGCCTCAATGTCCGAGCCTCTTCTGTTTTACGTTTTCACAAGGAACACCTACGCCACTCTTTCGGATATTGCGGGCGAAATCGACCGCCTCGTTCCCGATACGAGCACATATTACTATGACCTCTATGCCCTCGCCCAGAATTACGGCATCAATTTCGAGATAGTGAATTCCGACGGATACCTGCTTTACAGGAGCAGTGGCACGGGCTCCGCGACGGGCATAGACCATTTCGCCTCTTCCGGCTCGGTAAAAACGGAATACTCCGAGATGGTTGCCTCAACAAAGTATCCCGAAAACAAATTCAATTATCCCAATTTTGAGATAAAGAAAAAAATAGCCACAAACGCCGATTATTTCATATACCATATAGATATTTCCACCGGTGACACGGCGTATGTGTTTTATCCTGTCGCCGATGTCGAGAATATCGTAAGCGTGGCGGACACGGTCTATTCCGTCTTTTCAATTCTTATTGTTGCTCTGCTCGGTGTCATCTTCTTCCTGCTGGTTTCAAAGCTGACAAAACCGATAGTTGAAATGAACGACATTACAAGAAACATGGCGGCTCTCAACTTTGACCGCAAATGCAAAAACTACGGGGCGGACGAAATCGGGGAGCTCGGCAGAAGTATCAACACTCTCTCCGACAAGCTCGACGACACGCTTCTCGACCTTAACGACAAAAACAGGCAGCTCGAAAAAGATATCGAGCTGCGCCTCGCTCTCGACAACGCCCGCAAGTCATTCATAAGCAACGTCTCTCACGAGCTGAAAACTCCGCTCGCCATCATCTCGGGCTATGCGGAAGGCCTCAAGGAAGGCCTGAGCGACGACCCTGAAACAATAAAGGAATACTGCGGCATTATCATGGATGAGAGCAGCAAGATGAACGAGCTCGTTTTAGAGCTTCTTGAGCTCTCCAAGCTTGACAGCAAAACGCAGGATTTCAGGCCGGATTACTATGATATCGGCGAGAGCATTTCGCGCCTTATAGATCATCTTTCCCTGAGAATCAAAGAAAACGGAATCACCGTTACAAATAACATTCCCCTCTCACTCGAATGCTTTGCCGAGGAGGATAAGATTGAAACCGTGCTCGGCAATTACATAACAAACGCTATCTCGCACTGCGAGGGCAGAAAAGAAATCGTGCTATCCTGCGCGGATGCCGGAAACGGCTGCGTAAGAATCTCGGTATTCAATACCGGCGAGCACATATCCGATGAGGATCTGCCCGAGATCTGGGACAGCTTTTACAGGGCGGATAAAGCCCATAACAGAAATTCAAACCGCTTCGGGCTCGGCCTGTCGATAGTCAAGAGCATAATGACAAATCACAAATGCGCCTGCGGAGCGGAAAACGTTGAAAACGGAGTCAGATTTTATTTTGACGTACCGATGGGACCCGACTACTATGAAACTGATTAAAACCACACTGCCTGCCGTCATTTTGATAATACTCCTGCTCCTCTCTTCCTGCGGAAGGGAGAGCGCCGGCATTATCATAAAGAATAATGTGGCGGCGCGCAACACCATCACCTCGGCCGGCGAAGACAGATCCTGCCATTTTCCTGAAAACAGGGAGTCGTTCGTGAATTCCGGCGTTTCATCCGGATTCATTGAGCTCAGACTTGATGAAAAAACGAATTCTTTCGGAATATTCGATAGCTCCGCGGAGACACTCTGGACCGCTCTGCCTCTCAAAACCGAGATGGGATCGGTCAATGCCTCCGATTCAAGCATCATCACCCTGAAGGTGAGCGGCGGTACTGATACCTACATCCTCAACAGTCAGGATAATTCCGTTGCTTACGGCACTGCCGCGATGAAAAAAACCGATAACGGCTGTGTGCTCAGCTATGACATGTTTACCTCTCCCGAAATTGCCTCAAAAAAGACTTATTCACCGGATGACATAGGTTTCCGCGCGGATGTCAGCGTCACTCTCACAGACGGCAGCGTGCGAGTCGGCTGCAAATGGGAAAATCTTACCGGCAACAGCGATGCCTTCATTGAGAGCATTGATCTGCTCAACTATTTCGGTGCTTATATCAACTCCGAAAAAAACAATTTCCTCTTTGTTCCCGACGGCTGCGGAGCGGTCATCAACACCGCGGTTTTTGACGAATCCTTTGAAGCGCTCTCATTCGCGGTTTACGGAAACGACCCTGCAACGGGCGCGGAATATTCCGGATCCGCCGCGATTCCTTCATTCGGCATAAAAAGAGGCAACGCCGCCTTTGCTACCCTGATTGAAAAGGGCGATGCGGTCAGCGTGATCAATGCCGACAAGGCAACCGGAGTCACCACCTGCAACAGAGTCTGGCCGTCTTTTACGATAACACCCGTAAGCTATAAAAATAACACATTATATATCTCGAAGAATCAGACCGCCGGCGAAGTCGGGCTGTGTTACAGATTCCTCTCCGGAGTCAACGCATCATATTCCGGCATGGCTTCCGCCGTGAGAGAGCAGCTTATCAGAAACGGAGTTCTCTCATCGCAGAAGGGAAAAGCGACGGACGATATCCCGTTTTTCGTAACTCTCACGGGTATGGGCAAAAAGAGCGTCGCCTCGCTTGAATACATGAGCGTGCTGACCGACTTTGACGAGGCACAGGATATGCTCGTGCGAATGAAAAACAAGGGCATAAACAATATCAATGTCAGATACCGCGCGGCAAAGACAGGCGGCATTGACGCTGTCGATGTCAGAAACTCGCGCTATCTGTCAAAGCTCGGCGGCTCAAGGGGCTTCGCCTCTCTCTATGAATATATCAGCAGCCAGAATATGGGGCTGTTTGTCGATACGGATCTCCTTTCATCCTCAAAGGATTTAAAGAGAAACGCCGCCGCCGACATATACGGCGAAAAGCTCTCTTTCAATGTGCATGATTCCATTATTCAGTCAATGGGTTCATCCGTGAAGCCGCGCTGCCTGCGCAAGGTTTCGGAGATAAAGAATGCGGTCATTTCAATTCTTTCCGATTCATCGGGCAACCGCACGGGCATATGTCTGAGCAATTCGGACGGAATGCTCTATTCCGACTTTTCACAGGGCGGAATTCTCCGCGAGCAGGCGTCGGATATCATCGCAGACACCATTTCTCCGCTCTCTACAAGCAACAAGGTTATGATAGACGGAGGAAACTTCTATAAACTCAAAAACGCGGATTCGATAATCAACCTGCCTCTCGGCACAAACATTGCAAAAAGCGGAGCATACACTCCCGTTCCGTTCCTGCAGCTTATCCTTCACGGAATCTCGGACTATTCGGGCACACCGGTAAACGAGGCGGAAAACATCAATGAGGAAATGCTCAGATGTATAGAATACGGAGCATGCCCGCACTATAAATGGAATTACACTCCCATCAGCGGAGTCGGCGAAAACGACATATATTATTACGATAACACCATCAACAGCGCTGTTGAATTCTACATCAGGGCAAACCTTGCGCTCAGCGACATTATGAAGGCCAGGATGACCGACCATTATAAAGTCTCCGACGGCGTCTACTGCACCGAATTCGACACCGGCGCAATGATATATGTCAACTACACCGATAAGGACGTTTCCGTCAAGGGAATTGTAGTGGAATCGGGAGATTTCCTGAGAGTTAATTAAGGAGAGGTGATTTTATGCCTTGCATCAAAACAACCGTCAGTAAAGAAATCAGCGAAAACACCAGGAATAATCTTATCAGAAAATTCGGAGAGGCAATAGCGCTATTCCCGGGCAAAAGCGAAACCTGGCTTATGCTGACCTTCAATGACAACGTTCCCATGTCAATGAGCGGAGACGCCGGTGAAGACTGCGCTTTTCTCGAGGTGAGTCTTTTCGGCTCCGCAAGCGATCAGGCTTATGACAGAATGACCGCCGCCCTTACGGAGATTATAAGCGAGGAACTCGGCATTGCACCCGGAAAAACATATGTCAAATATGAAGAGGCCGGGCACTGGGGCTGGAACGGCAGAAACTTCTGATATGAAAAACAAATCAACCCTTCTGCTCCTTGCCGCGGCGCTTATTACGGCGGCGCTGCTCATGGCGTTCAAGGCCATTGATATTTCGGCATCCGAAAACCTTGAACCGCAGAGTGTAAAGATCACACATTCCGCGCCGGCGGCAGAAACGGACGACGCGGTCCGCAGTCTGCCCGAAAAAATCGCGGCAGAGCGTAATATGCCCGTTCCGGATGAAACGGAGATGCCATCATCTGCGCAGACATCCGCCGTACCGGTAAACGGAAACGCCCGCAAAATCAATATCAACACCGCTTCCCTTCAGGAGCTTACCTCACTGACCGGTATAGGCGAGGTCAAAGCTCAGGCGATAATAGATTACCGTGAGGAAAACGGCAGTTTCAGGAGCATTGAGGAGCTTGCGCTTGTTGACGGAATAAGCTATAACACAATAGAAAAAAATCTCGGCAGAATTACGATAGATTAGGAGATGATTTACTTGCCTTACGCAGACAGAACCGAAATCAAAAAGATTTATGAGAATCCCGGATTTTTCGCGGATAAAACCGTCACCGTTTACGGGTGGGTCCGCACTCTGAGAGATTCAAAAGCAATAGGTTTCATAGAGCTCAATGACGGCAGCTCATTCAAGGGAATCCAGGTTGTATTTGAAGAAACCAAACTCGCCAACTATAAGGATGTGGCAAGGCAGAATGTCGGCGCCGCTCTTAAAATCACCGGAAAGCTTCTGCTCACGCCGGATGCAAATCAGCCGTTTGAAATAAACGCGGATGAGATTTCTCTCGAGGCGGCGTCAACTCCCGACTATCCGCTTCAGAAAAAGAGACATTCCGTTGAATATCTGCGTGAAATTGCGCATCTCAGACCGAGGACAAATCTTTTCAACGCCGTGTTCAGAGTGCGCTCCGTCGCGGCTTACGCGATACATAAATTCTTTATCGATCAGGGCTTTGTCTATGCTCACACCCCCCTTATCTCCTGCTCGGACGCAGAGGGAGCGGGCGAGCGTTTCAGAGTAACCGACTTTGATCTTGCCGATGTTCCGAAGGCCGAAGACGGCAGCGTTGATTTCTCACAGGATTTCTTCAAGAAGCCTGCCTATCTCACGGTTTCGGGTCAGCTTCAGGGCGAAATAATGGCCCTGGCATTCGGCAAAATCTACACATTCGGCCCCACTTTCAGAGCAGAAAAATCATACACTCAGCGCCACGCCGCAGAATTCTGGATGATTGAGCCCGAGATTGCGTTTGCGGAGCTCTCCGAAAACATGGATATCGCGGAAGCGATGATTAAATTCGTAATAAACTATGTCATCGAAAACTGCCCGCAGGAGATGGATTTCCTCAACAAATTCGTTGATAAAGGCCTGCTTGAGCGCCTGAGCGCAGTTGCAAATTCCGATTTCGGCAGAGTTTCATATACAGAGGCAGTCTCGCTCCTCGAAAAGCATAATGACGAGTTTGAATATAAAGTCAGCTGGGGAATAGATCTTCAGACCGAGCACGAGCGCTACCTCACGGAGCAGATATTCAAAAAACCCGTGTTTGTAACGGACTATCCCAAAGAAATCAAGGCATTCTATATGCGCCTTAATGATGACGGCAAGACCGTCGCCGCCTGCGACTGCCTAGTTATGGGCATAGGCGAAATAATCGGCGGCAGCCAGAGAGAGGAGCGCCTCGATGTGCTTCTTGACAGAATTGCGGAGCTCGGCCTTAAAGAGGAGGATTACAGCTGGTATCTCGACCTTCGCAGATACGGCGGAGTCAAGCACAGCGGATTCGGTCTCGGTTTTGAGAGACTGGTCATGTATCTGACAGGTGTTTCAAATATCCGCGACGCAATCCCCTTCCCGAGAACTACCGGTTCGGCGGAATTCTAAAACCCTTACAGGAGGTTTTTCAGATATGCTTAAAAACATTTCACCCATTCTTTCACCCGAGCTTCTCAAAATCCTCATGGAAATGGGGCACGGAGACGAGATAGTCATAGGAGACGGCAATTTTCCGGCCGCTTCGATCGCTCAGCGGCTTGTGCGCCTTGACGGACACGGAGTCAATGAGATTCTCGACGCGATCCTTAAGCTTATGCCGCTTGACACTTATGTTGATGCTCCCGTCGGGCTTATGGATAACGGCGGTGACGGAGAGAGACCGCCCATCTGGACAGACTATGAAAAGACAGTTAAAGCCAACGAAGGTGATAAAAAGTTTGAACTGATTGAGAGATTTGCCTTTTATGAGAGAGCAAAGAAGGCATATGCCGTTGTCGCTACCGGCGAGACGGCGATTTACGCCAATATCATACTCAAAAAAGGTGTGGTCAAATGAATAAAAAAGTCCTTGCGATAGACTTCGGGGCTTCAAGCGGCAGGGCAATTATCGGCACCTTTGACGGAGAAAAGATTTCACTCGAAGAGGTGCACCGCTTCTCAAATGATCCCGTAACCGTTAACGGTACAGTTTACTGGGATGTGCTCCGCCTCTTTCACGAAATTAAGCAGAGCCTGACAAAAGCGGGTGCTGCGGGCGGATTTGACAGCATCGGCATTGACACCTGGGGCGTTGATTTCGGACTGCTCGACAAAGAGGGCCGGCTGCTCGAAAACCCGGTTCACTACCGCGACAAACGCACATCCGGGCTTGTTGACAAAGCGTTTGAGACAATCCCGAAAGAGCATTTTTATGAGCTCACGGGCATACAGTTTATGGAGCTCAACACCGTGTTTCAGCTTTATTCTCTCGCGCTTCAAAGGCCTGAACTGCTTGAGCGGGCGGATAAACTCCTCTTTATGCCCGATCTGCTTGCATATATGCTTACCGGCAAACCGGCGACAGAATACTCAATCGCCACAACCTCACAGCTTGTGGATATAAACACAAAGACCTGGTGCGGCGAGATATTTGACAAACTCGGCATTCCTCTCCGACTTATGGGAGAAATATCACTGCCGGGAGAAACGGTAAGGGATCTCAGCCCGGATATAGTGAGCGAATGCGGGCTTGACGGCGCGAAGAAAGTTATCAGCGTATGCGGTCACGATACTCAAAGCGCAATCACCGCCGTGCCCTCGGATAAAAAAGATTTCATTTTCCTCTCAAGCGGCACATGGTCGCTCTTCGGCACGGAGCTCGACGAGCCTGTTGTCAACGCCACCTCACTTGAAATGAATGTGACAAACGAGGGCGGCTGCGAGGGGAAAACAGGGTTCCTTAAAAACATCACCGGGCTCTGGCTCATACAGGAGAGCCGCCGTCACTGGCTAAGACACGGCAGGGAATACTCCTACGCCGACCTTGAAAAACTCGCTCTTGAAGCGGAACCTTTTGCTCATTTCATTGACCCCGATTACGGCGAATTCGGCAGGATGGGCAATATACCTCAGAGAATCAGGGACTACTGCAAAGCAAAAACCGGCAGAGAACCGTCGGATACCGGCACGGTTGTGCGCTGTATCTATGAGAGCCTTGCTATGAAATACCGCATGACATTTGAAAAAATCAAAGCCTGCACGGGCAGAGATTATTCCGAGATTCACGTTATAGGCGGAGGAGTCAAAGACGGTCTGCTCTGCCAGATGACAGCGAACGCCTGCGGCGTACCCGTGCTCGCCGGACCTACCGAGGCGACCGTGCTCGGCAACATCGCCGTTCAGCTCATTTCTCAGGGCTGCATCAGAGATGTGACCGAAGCAAGAAAGGTTATCGCGCAGAGCGAGGCCATAAAAGTCTATACTCCCGAAAACACAGAAGCGTGGAGCGAGGCATACGGCAGATTTTTAAAGATTAATGAGTGAACGCGCGCCGCAGAGCGCGGTCCGCTCATTGCAAGTATAAAATTATTCTGATAAAGGAGCGTTTACAATGTCAAAAAGCAGACTTATCGGTGAATATCCCGCAATAGGCATCCGCCGTATCATCGACGGCAGACGCGGACCTCTGAAGGTCAGAGAAAGTCTTGAAGATCAGACCATGATGATGGCTCAGTCCGTCAAGAAACTCTATGAAGAAAACCTCTGCTATTCCGACGGCACACCCGTCAGAGTAGTTATTTCGGATACCTCAATCGGCAGAGTCGCCGAGGCGGCGGCCTGTGAGGCGCAGTTCAAAAAAGAGGGCGTAGCGGTAACTCTTTCCGTCACCCCCTGCTGGTGCTACGGCTCGGAGACAATGGATATGGATCCGACCACAATCAAAGGAATCTGGGGCTTCAACGCCACCGAGAGACCCGGCGCCGTTTATCTCGCCTGCGTGCTCGCCTGCCACGCTCAGAAGGGCCTGCCCGCATTCGGGATCTACGGCAGAGAGGTTCAGGAGGCTGATGATAAGGAAATCCCCGCCGATGTTGAAGAAAAGCTTCTCAGATTCGCAAGAGCGGGTATTGCCGCGACCACAATGAGAGGCAAATCCTATCTTCAGATAGGCTCCATGTGCATGGGTATTGCCGGCTCACAGATTACTCCCGACTTCTTTGAGGCATATCTCGGCATGAGAGTCGAGAGCGTTGACGAGGTTGAGATTCTGCGCAGAATGGATGAAAACATCTACGATGAGGCAGAGTATCAGAAGGCGCTTACCTGGGTCAAAGCAAACTGCCCCGAGGGCTTTGATAAAAACCCCGATTTCGTGCGCAAGAGCGACGAGCAGAAGGCAAAGGACTGGGAATTCACGGTCAAGATGGCCTGCATAGTCAAAGACCTTATGAACGGCAATGACAAGCTTGCCGCCGAATTCGGCGAGGAGGCCGTAGGCCATAACGCGATAGCCGGCGGATTCCAGGGTCAGAGACAGTGGACTGACCACTGGCCCAACGCCGACTTTGTTGAGGCGATTCTCAACACATCCTTTGACTGGAACGGCATCAGAGCTCCCTATGTATTCGCAACCGAAAACGATACTCTCAACGCGGCAAGCATGCTGCTTATGAGCCTTCTTACCAATAAGGCGCAGATGTTCGCGGATGTGCGCACACACTGGAGCGGAGAGAGCATCAAGAGAGTTACGGGCTATGATATAGAAGGCCACGCGAAAGACGCAAACGGTCTTATTCACCTTATCAATTCCGGCGCATGCTGCCTTGACGCATGCGGCGAGGTCAAGGATGAAAACGGCAACGGCGTAATGAAAGAATGGTATAAAGTCACCGAAGCTGATGTTGACAAGATGCTGAAGGTAACCGAGTGGTGCGCGGCGGATAACGGCTACTTCCGCGGCGGCGGATATTCGGCCCGCTTCCTCACCAGAGCGGAAATGCCCGCCACAATGATAAGAATCAACTGGGTAAGAGGTCTCGGCCCCGTGCTTCAGATTGCCGAGGGTTGGACCGTCGCACTGCCCGATGAAGTCAGCGACATACTCTGGAAGAGAACCGACTACACCTGGCCCTGCACCTGGTTCACCCCGAGAGTTACGGGCGAGGGCGCATTCGCTTCCGCTTACGACCTTATGAATAACTGGGGCGCAAACCACGGCGCGATAAGCTACGGCCACATCGGCGCGGACATCATGACGCTCGCCTCAATGCTCAGAATCCCCGTTGCCCTTCACAATGTTCCCGATGAAAAGATATTCAGACCCGCCTGCTGGGGCGCATTCGGAACTAAGGATCTCGAGGGCGCGGATTTCAGAGCATGTGAGAATTACGGCCCGATGTACAGATAAAACATCCCGGGCTAGGCATTTAAGCGAAAAACAAACAGACAAGATTTAGTTTTAAGGCTTGCAGGTTGTTTACACCTCCTGCAAGCCTGTTTCTTTTATATGTTTGAAAGTGGTTAATAAGGTTTTTGTTTATATTGTCTGTTTTCGTCTTCTTTTCTCGCTCGCCGTACCGGTGTACTGTCTTCGCTCGAAAATAAGCCGTTTTCATCTTAACTGCCGTCGCCCGGCCGTGCATTAATCGAAAACCAAACACAACAAAAACAGGGCTGCCGCAGTGACAGCCCTGTTTT
>CADBOL010000071.1 GCA_902796295.1 Oscillospiraceae bacterium | reverse complement strand
TTTATATTTTTCGACTATCTCGGGCGATCTTAAAATAGTGTTAGGCAGCAGTTCGCAATAATTGATATTGATTGCTATATGCTGTCCGGCCTCAATCACTTCAAAAAGGCCTTTGCAAAAGCTGTCGAAGGTTTCTCCCGGCAATCCGAGAATCAAATCGGTATAAGTGAAAATGTCATTTTCACGGTATTTTTTCAACTCGCGGGATAATTCTTCATGGGAAAGATTTTTCCTGCCGATTATTTTCAGGACCTCAGGCGAAAGACTTTGGACGGCTATGGAAACGCCGCGATTCAAACCCACGCTCTCAAGTTTTTGATTTATTTTAAATGTTAAATCTCTTTTGTTTTTCTCTGTGTAAGTTTCGAATTTCTCCGGATAACCGTACTTTTTTTTCAATTCGATAACATAATCGGCTATTTCTTCGTCACGATCGAGAATTCCGAAATTACCATCGCCGCAGAAACAAAATGATATTTTATGCTCTGCCAGCCAAAGAAGTTCAGCCTTTACTTTTTCCATTGAAAAAGGTCTGACTGTTGACCTGTTTTTCCCCCAGCAGCAATAAATACATTTGTAGGGACACCCGCGATTGGTTTCCATAACCGTGTCAAACTGTGTTCCCTCAAGCTCAGGATCATTTACTATGTAATCAAAGTATCCGCATATGTACGGCGACGGGAAGTCAAGTAAATCACAAGCGGGTTGTTTTTCATTCTTTATTATTTTTTCCCCGTCCCTGAAAGATATATTTTTAATATCGTAAAATTTTTCGCAGCGGGACATTGCGGAAAGCAGCTCATAGAAAACGACTTCTCCTTCTCCGTGAGTGAGCACATCGATAAAATCATATTTTTCAAGATACTCTGTATCGTCCGGTATCTGAGGACCCCCGAAGGAAATAACAGCTTCGGGGTATTTTTCTTTTACTGTTTTCGCCAGAGCAAGATTATAGTCCACATTCCACATATAACATGAGAAGCCGACAAAGCATGGATCATCAATAAGCTCCATGCTCTTTTCAACCGTTTCTTTGATATAAACGAAACCACAAAAATCGAAATTCTCTCGAATATCCTCTTTTTCAAAGGCATACGCAGCCAGACATCCCGCAGAATAAGGCAGAAAGGTGGATTTATTCTGCTTGTTATCGCTCGGCTGAGCAAGATAGACTTTTCCTTTTTTCATGATTCTGTTTCCTTTCTGTTTGCATATGTAAACCTATGCAGCATTTTACACTCACGCTTTCCGTAAAAAATATTGTACAGTGTATAATCCTGCCAGGTTTCCTGAGGGCAGCTGTCCCTTATCAAAACTGTTTTTTTCTTCTTGACAGGTTTGTATGATATATCGATGATATCGGAAAAATAATCCGGCCAGTCATACTCAAAACTGATTTCTTCCTCTTTTTCACCGGGATACTTAACAGAAGCTCTCTGAAAACCGATGAGGCTTTCACGAACTGATTCATCCTCAAACCTGAACGAAACGAACTCCGATATCTCGGAATAGAATCTTTCAAGATCAGTAACACACGCAAGAAAAATTCCGATTTTAAAAGGTATATAAACTTCGGGAACCTTTTCATCAATATAATAAAGATCGGTTTTTCCCTCAACAAACAAATCTATGTTTTTACATACGCTGCGTATTACGGAATTAATAAACCCGTTGCTCTTCTCTATTTTTTCAAATAAATCAGTATAGAAATCAAGAAACGGGATTCCGTTTCTTCTGAAATAGACAGCTAAATACTTAACCATTCCGAAAGAGTGAAAAGACTGAACAAATGAAGAGAAGCGCATGGCCTTGCACCAATCGCCGGAGTTCATCGTATCGGTAGCAATAATTATTTCGGACCTTGTGCTGTTAACAATATCCGATGACGGGCTTGTACGTTCCTGACAGAGGGTGGACACTCTCGTTTTTATACCGTATTTCTCCCGTGTTTCTTTCAGGTAAAGTACAGTATTGGGAAGCACCTCACAGGGATGAACATTTATCGATGAATGCTGCCCCGCTTCAATAGCACAGAAGAGTCCCCGGCAAAAACTCTCGTAGGTCTCTCCGGGCAGAGCGAGAATGAAATCGGTATAAGTTGATATGTTTTCATTCTGATAAAGCTTCATCTGCTCGGCAAAATTGTCAATCGAAATATTCTTCCTGCCGATATTTTCAAGAACGGTCGGATCCATGCTCTGAACTGCAACGCTGATGCCGCAGTTCATTTTTTCTGTTTCCAGAAGTCTTGCAATTTCAAATGTGGTTTCATCCTTATTCTTTGCAAGCGATGTTTCAAACTTAGCCGGAAATCCGTATTTCCTTTTTGTTTCAACAATATATTCTGCTATTTCCTTATCCCGCGGCAGTATTCCGAAATTTGAATCGGCACTTATGCAATAAACTATTTTGTTTTTTGCCATCCAGTCAATATCCGCTTTAACTCTCTCGAGGTTAAAAAGTCTGAAATTTTTTTCGGTACCTGCCCAGCAGCAGTAAATGCATCCGTAAGGGCAGCCTCTGTTGGTTTCAAGAACGGCATCAAACCGCAGATGTGAGTATTTCGGGTTATTGACAATGTCATCAAACATACCCGATGAATAAGGTGAATTAAAATCCGACACGTCCCGGTTCAAAAGCTTTTGAGTCCTTATGATATCTCCGTCTTTTCTGAATGAAATGTTATTGACTGCCGAGAGGCTTTCATCTTCGGCAAGCGTTTCAAGAAGCGAGCGGAATGTCTTTTCGCCCTCACCGTGCATAAGGATATCAATAAACGGATACTGTTCCAGATACTCCGTATCATCCGGAACCTGCGGGCCGCCGAAAACGACAATTGCTTCCGGCCACATTTTTTTGACTGATTCGGCAAGAGCAAGATTATAATTGATATTCCACATGTATGAAGAAAAGCCGACAAGATAAGGCGACTCCATATTGCCGAGCACCTCATCAAACGGATCCTTCATAAAAACGAATTTTTCGAGGCAATATTCTTTTTTTATCTCTTCAGACTGCCAGGCATAAGCGGCCAGCGCACCTATTGAATAGGGCAGGAATATTTCGCCGCTGAGCACCTGACCGGGCTGTATAAGATAAACGTTTTTCAAACTGTAAACCTCATCTTTCGAGATAGCTTATATTGCTTGCTGTGTTTTTGCTTCCCTTTCTCCCGTACCAGACCGTCCGCTCAGCATACTCCGGAAAACCGGACGGAACATCGCGCATATCAATAAGAATACGGCAGTCCGATTGTTTCAGCGGGGAGTAGTTATTTTCATATACAGAGGTAAAATATGCCGGAAAATCAAATCCGAGAGAAAGTTCAATCGAGTTTTTGTAAGGTGTTTTGACGATTGACTTCTGATATGCCATAAGCTCGTTAAAAATCTTTTCATCCTTGAAATAAGAGGCGATAAATCCGGTTATCTCATCATAGAATTTATCATATTCGAGAATTACTTTGAGAAATGACGCCTCCTCAAGCGGCCACAGGAGCTCCCCGAATTCAGGTATTACACAGGTGAGCGAACCGCTGCTTTGTGAAACCTCGGTGTATTTCCCTTTGAGAAAGTCATAAACCCTGCCGCAGACGGAAGACGGATTCTCTTTTGAAAAAGCAATGAGTCTCTCGTAAAAATCGGAATACTTTATTCCTTCCTCATAATAAAGATAAATCGCCACACACTGAAGCAGGCCGAGATTATGAAACGCCCTGACAAAAACGGAAAAAATATTGATATCTATCCACATCTCCGTGGTCATTGATGATGTGGAAATGACAATGTCGGAAAACTCCTTAACCGTGTTTTTTGAGGGAATAACATGATACTGGTGCTGCTCGGTAACCGCTGTCTTAATATCATACTGCTCAACATAATCCGGGCTTCCCATGATCGAGTTCTTGAGCAGCTCGCAGTTAAAGAAGTTTATCGAACTGTGCTGTCCGCATTCAAGAAGCGTTTCTATGCCTTCCTTCATGGTATCATATGTTTCGCCGGGCAGGCCTATTATTATCTCCGAATACGCGGCGATACCTTCGGTGTTATACATACCCATGAGTTTCTTATAGTTGTCAAGAGGCATATTCTCCCTGCCGATGTTTTTCAGTACTCCCTCATTCATAGACTGGAACGACAGAGTCGCGCCCTTGCTCATACCGGCCTCATTGAGACGCTTGTTTATTCTGAAAACTACTTCGGGATTGTTTTTTGAGTAGGTAGCCTGAAATTTCTGCGGATAACCGTTTTCGCTGTGCTTTTGGATTATGTAGTCTATTATTTCCTCATCGCGCGGAAACAGGCCGAAATTCGCATCCGCCGCATAAACATATTCAATTCTGTTCTCACTGAACCAGTCAATTTCTTTTTTGACCAGTTCCATATTGTAAAGGCGGACTCTTGATTTTATATTGCCCCAGTCGCAGAATGCGCATCTGTTGGGGCATCCCCTGTTGGTTTCAAGTATCGCGGAAAACTCAAGCTCTTCATTTTTGACTATCTCATCAAAATATCCCTCAACATAGGGTGAGACTCTGTGAGGAATCTGAGTGAGCATCTTTTCCGTGCTTGTGAAGACGCCGTCTTCTCTGTACATCAGATTTGGGATTGATTTGATATCGCACTTACCCGCAAGAGCAAGCAAAAGACTTTCAAAGCTCTGCTCCCCTTCTCCGAGTATTATATAGTCAATGTAATCTTCCTCGAGAATACCGCTTTTTTCATTGACCTGATGGCCGCCGAATATTATCCTGCACTCGGGCCATTTTTCTTTTATGGCCCGGGCAAACGCTTTATTGTATTCATAATTCCAGACATAGCAGGAGAAACCGACAGCAAACGGGCTGTCAATTTGTTTTATGCATTCTTCAATATTTTCCTTCTTGTAGAAAAATGAAATGAAATCGTATTCCTTTTTGATTTCCTCATTTTTAAATGCGTAGGCGATAAGTGAACCTACGGCATAAGGAAAATAAACCGAATTGCCGTATTGGGAATTTGGCTGGACCATGTAGATGTTTTTCATCAATAATACCTTTCAACCGGGAGTGCTTACTTATTTCAGAATTCTTTTTTTAGGCGTAAATCTGGTTCTCAGAATAAAAGCAGAGAATCTCATTCCGATTCGCATAAGCTCCTTGAATGAAACAAACGGTTTGCCGTCTCTCCTTTGAATATAAACGGTGGGAATCTCCTCATATTCTATTCCGAGTCTCAGCACAACCAACGTAAAAAGATAACCAACCTCATCTTTTTTTACAACTCTTATTCTTTTCGCAAGTTCCGAAGGATAAATCTGATATATATTGAATACATCGGTTACCTTTCTCAAGTATAAAGCGGAGGTTAAAAAATTGAGAAATCTGTTTGTGAATTCTTTTGTCTTTCCATATCCGGAAACTCTTGAACCTTTTATCCATTTGGATGCGCATACTATTCTGTCCGGATTTTCTCTGGCTTTTTCCACAAATATCCTGATATTTGACGGATCCATTTCAAGATCTGCCGCGATATAAATAAAATGAGAACTTTCAACTTGACATACAGTTTCCGCGATGCAGTTATCAATTCCGGGATTGTTCTGATAGTAAACATCGATTTTCCCCGTTTTATCATTATCCGCAATCCTCATTGCCTGCTCTGCGCCGGGGCATTCTTTGCTTATAGGAAGAATAGTAATTCTGTAAAGTGATTCTTCGGGGCAGTATTCAAATACCCGCTTAACAGTTTCGGACAGAGCATCCGTTTCGTTAGTTGTCAGAATAAATACTGTAACGCCCGTAAATACCGTTTTGAATGAATCCAAATTATCACCTGATTCACACTGATTCTATAGTGTTCGGCCTGCTGTAAAACATCATCCTGTTATTTCTTCTACCGTACCAGACTATCTCTTTTGCGTATTCCACCCAGTTGTCAATCGCAAAGGGAGTATGAAATCTGTAGGTTATTCTCTTCTTCTCAAGCGGTATGTGTTCATTTCTGAGAATCGCATTGAAATAACTGCAGAAATCAAAATCAAAGCTCACTGAAAAATCGTTTTTCCCGGGAGTTAACACAACAGAGCGCTGATATCTCATTATTTCGGAAACAAGGTACTCATCCTTAAGATACATCTGGATAAAATCCGAAACATCGGCGTAAAACTCATCCGAATCATAGAGGCATTTGAGAAAAACAGCCTCCTCAAGAGGATAGGTTATGCTGCCGAAATGAGAGTCTGTAACCGTGAGAGTACATTTGTCATTGACAAATCCGTTGAGCACATCCGAGACAAGCTTGAATATCGGCCTGAGAAATGAGCTTTTATTCACGATATAATCATAAAGAGCGCTGTAAAAATCATAATACGATACGCCGAGCTCTTTGTTGATATACATTGCGAAACACTGAAGAATCCCGAAGTGATGGAAACTCTGCACACAGGTTGAAAACTCATTGCATTCAACCCAATCGCGCACACTCATTGTATAAGTACCGACAATGATATTTGAGAAGCCGGATATTGTATCCTCCATAACTTCGCAGTGATACTGATTGAGAGAGGTGCGTACGGTTTTGATTTTATACTTCTCGATAAATTCGGGAGTGCTCATCCTGGAATTGGGAAGCAGCTCGCAGTAATAAGCGCTGATTGAACTGTGCTGACCGAACTCAAGAACCTTGCAGAGACCCTCGCAGAAGCTTTCCTTTGTTTCCCCCGGAAGGCCGAGAATAAGCTCTGTATAAGTTGAAATGCCCGCTTCCCTGTATCTCGCAATCTGGTCGGCATATTGCTGCAGGGAAATATTCACTCTGCCTATGTTCTCCAGAGCTTCCGGATTCAAAGTCTGCAAAGACAGAGTCGCTCCCTTTCCGATTCCGTTATCGGCAAGGAGTTTATTAATCCTGAAAGTTCGCTCCACTTCATTCTTTGCGTACGAAACCTGAAGCCTGTTGGGATACCCCTTTGTGTTTTTTAATTCGACAAGCTTCCGGGCAATTATCTCATCGCGCTCAAACATACCGAAGTTTGCGTCAACAAGATAAACAAATTCCATCTCATGCTCGCCCATCCACTCGAGCTCCGCAAGCACTTTTTCGAGCGGAAACAGACGGACCTTGGAATGAAGCTCACCCCAGTCGCAGTAGCTGCAGTTGTAAGGGCAGCCGCGGTTGCTTTCGAGCACACATGAAAATCTGTAGTTTTTATCCTTGATAATATCGTCAAAGTATCCGCTCAGGTAAGGCGACGGATAATCGGATATGGTTATTGCTTTAAACGGAGTCTGTACGGGCTCTCCCGTCTTATTTCTGAATGATATATTCGGAATATCTGCCAGATCCTCTCCCCTGTCAAGCGCGACAAGAACATCGCGGAATGCCTCCTCGCCCTTGCGGTGAATGAGTACATCTATAAACGGATATTTCTCAAGATACTCGGTTGTGGGAGGCACATGATGCCCGCCGAATTCTATTATACAGTCCGGATATCTTTTTTTCAGCTTTTCGGCATAGACGAGATTATACTCATAATTCCAGATTGAATTTGAAAAACCCATAAACGCAGGATTCTCGAGGGAATCGATACTCTCATCGATATCCTCAAGCCGGTAAATCATCCTTTTCAGTTCGTACGCCCCGCTCACCTGCGGGTCACTGAATGCGAAGGCCGCCAGCATACCCACCGCGTAAGGCAGATAGTAGGTGTTGCCGTAAAGGCAGCCCGCCTGAACCAGATAAATGTTTTTCTTCATATCCTTATCTTCCGTCCGGGGTTTCGGTTATTCAATCATTAAAAGAAGAATTCTGTGACCGTTGAATAAAAAGAGTTTCCGGAGCCGAAATAATCGTGCATATGCGCAGCAAGATACAGTATTGCGGCCCAGATAATAAGATGGTTTTCAAAATAGCCGTCGATTTTAATCAGTGCTTTATCGATTCTGTAATCACCGCTTCGGGAAAGTATCAGCAGAGATACAAGAATGAACAGAACGGCTGTGCTGCCGCAAAGCGTAAACAGCTCGCCGAATGCCGAAATGAAAAATCCGGCAATCATTACGGAAAGAACAATACATTTGTTTCTGTAAGGCAGCTGTTTCTGCTTAATCAGTGCCGCCTGATATTTCTTTCTGTTATCCTCCGGAGCTCCGAGGCTCTTATACTCTTTAAACGCGAGAATAAAGCTCCGGATAAGACAAACCGCAATTGCAATCAGAAGAAGATATCTGATGATATTCGGAATCCTGAATCTGAGCCCGTTTGAAAAATAAAACTCCCACGCCGATCTGAGCCAATAAGGAATATCCGCCTTCATAAGCAGGCGGGTTCCCGCTACAGCCGCACCCGAGCACAGGGCGAAAACCGCCGCAGAAACAATATTGATTCTCCTGATATCTGTCAGATAATAAACGGCGGCAATCAGCGGAGCTATGCCGAATATGTTTCCCGGAACAAGAAAAACGCATACGGCAAGAAACACGGCTGTCGGGATAATACCGCCGAATTTTCCGTCAAGAGCTTTAAGGTTGAGATACACAAAAAGCAAAATTAGAGTAACGGCTTTAACGGGATCGGAGCTGAAAGTAATCATCTCGGGATTGCAGACGATAAGGCCGAAAAGAAGCAAAAGACCCGCAGACTGTTTTCTCCGGTAATTGAGATATGTAACCACCGGCATGGCCGCAAGAAGAACAATCAGCAGAATATGCAGACACGTTCCGGCGTCGGGAAAGGTGCGCTCGTTTATCATACGGTCAAAGCTTATGCCGCCGTAAAATAACAGTCTGACCGTTCCGAAAAACAGGTAAATAATGCAGTATAAAATTGTCTTTCGATTCTGTTTCATATAACTCACTTTATCAATAACGCAAGATACAAAGCCGCAGCGGAACAAATGACAAAGTTATTTCCGAATCTTTTTTTAAGTTTATACACTGCGGACAATACGGACTGGTTGTTATTTGCAAGATAATAGATGATAAGACCCAGCTGGACCATTATGTTATTGGCAAAATATTTGGATGACTCCCATGAAAGCACTATGGGAGGAATAAGCACAACCGGAGAAATCAGACAGAGAAAGAAAATAAATTTCTGAAATTTCTTCTCTTCCGCCTTAATCACGTCAATCCAGAATATTGAAAGAAATGTGTAAACGGGAACAGCAAAGAATATAGCGTTGAGAATGACAATAGGTTTATTATTCCATTGAACAAGATAAATGTCGTATGCTTTCTTTATTATTGTTCCGGGTGAGTCGAAATATTCAAATATCCATTCTGTTACAAATCTTTCCGCAACATCATCCGGAATAATACCCGAATACCTGGAAAAATAATAATTTAACATCTCGGTAGGGTTGTCAAATCCAAGATTCTTTTCATTGAGTGTTCCGTAGATTCCTATCGCAATCATAGCGGAATAAGCAACAAAACAAATGACAATATGCTTTGCGGAGAATTTGCTGTCACAGAGCTTTTGCAGCAATATGATTGAAATCAGAATCATACTGCAAAACAGAAAGACGGGATTTACCATTGTCGCGGCCGCGCAGATAAACGGGGTTAAGAAAATACCGATTTTATTATCCGCGATAAACACTGCAAACAATGTAAGAGCCCAGAGCAGCTTATCAAGCTTGAAATCCATATGATAGCTTCTGAATGAAAAAGGAAAAATGCAGATTAAAACAATCAGAAAGAGTATGCAGTTAAAACGGAAGCTGTCATCTTTCACCCTGCTGAGAGCTTTGCCGAAACAAAGAGATGATGAAATTACAAGCAAAGAATCAAAGAGTATCATCACGCCATATGTAATCTCATCTGTGATGATATCAAAAAAACGGCTGAGGACTTCACCGACAAGCCCTCTCGCCACAAATCCGTGGCTGTAATCATAGAGATAATGAATAAGATAGTATCCGCGGACACTCTCTATCTGCCCGCTGAAAACCAAATATATAAGATTGCCGCCGAGCAACAGCAGAGGAATAAGATAAAGAAGCACGGTATTCTGTTTTATTCTTTGAATGTCCGGATTTTTATTCAAAACACTGTACCTCGCATCAGTTGACGATAGATATTCAATATATATTATCATATATAGACACTTAAATCAACATTTAATTAATATAAAAAAAATAAATAAAAAAATGCGGGGCTTTTACAGCCCCGCGAGCTTTGGCATCACAATTATTATTCGGAGATAAATATATCTTTATCCGCGTCAGTTTATTACAAAAGGAGTTCGCAGTCATAAACATCTATCGGAAAATCACCGAATTCATCCTTGAGGCGTCGGTGCAGATCCTCCTTCGAAACGCCTTTTTTCAGGATAACCTGGAGAAATCCCCCTCCTCCGGCTCCGCAGACAAATCTGCCGTCGATCATATCCTCAACAGTGGCGAATATATCCTCTATCAGCGTATTGACCGTTTCGGGATTAATCATTTTGCTGAGCCCGAGATGATAATCGAGCAGATGCGCGAATTCATCAATATCGCCCGATTCAAGGGCTGATTTCATTTTTTCCGCAACCGGCATAATCTCATTATATGCTTTGACACACTCGGGTTCATTGCTGATATAGCGGCCCACAACATCTCTGAGAAGATTTCTCGCGAGTCTTCTCTGCCCTGTGTATACAAGACAGAATCTGTCGGAGAATTCCTTTTTTGTTTCCTCGCTCAGGCTGATTTTTTCCGCTGATATTTTCTGATGTATGCCGGGCTCACCCGAAACCAGCTTCAGCCCGTGAGTCAGTCCTCCGGCCTGATCCTGCCAGCCGCCTCCGGTTGACATTATCTGCTCCTCCGCGAGCACATATCCGTATAAATCATCAAGGGTATATGAGATACCGAAAAATTCAAGAATCGCCTTTGAACACGCGGCTGCAAGGATTGAGGATGTGCCGAGCCCGCTGCCCTTGGGAACTCCCGTAACAAATGAATCAATTCTGAATCCCGAGCCGTAATAATCAAGAATCTCAGCGAGATTTCCGCCTTCGCGCGGTATTATGCCGCACACAAGCAGACAAGCTTTCTGCAGAGCAAACGAGTCATAGGGATTCCCGAAATCCTGCAGGTCCGAAATCCCGGTAAATTCACCGTGAACATTCATGTCTCCGGAGTCGAAAACTATTTTTTTCTCATCAATGCGCTCCACCGTGACATTCACCGGAAAATCTCCGTTAATCTTAATCGCGCAGTTGAGCACTTTTCCGCCGTTTTCAAGACAAAACGGGGGTGTGTCGGACCATACGCCGCCGAAATTCACACGCAGAGGAAGCCTCACCGTAACTTTGCTATCAGCTTTTCCGCTCAGCTTGAATCCGCGCGTCGTCACGCTTTGAATTGCCTGAGAAATAAGACGGAACCACTGTTTTTCCCTGCCATTATCTCCGGAAAAATCTGTATATCTGTAAAGTCTGATTGCCTTGGCAAGACCTTCGGGCTTTGACAAATCAAGGCTGCTCACTCTGCTTTCAAGCCACTCAAGCTGAATCCCTGTCAGAGAGCCGGAGGTTATAATCCTGCCTGTTTCGAAAGCCGGAATTCCGGAATCAATAAGCGATTCAATCTTGTGCATCTTTATAAGCTCATCCATACGGTTGAGCCATTGATTGAGAGCTGCAGGGTCCGCCTCGTTGAAACCGCTCCACAGCGATTTCTTTTCCTTTGATTTATATGATTCCGTGGCAGCTTTTCCGCCCGTGATTATATCGTACAGCTCCAGAGCGGAATCAACCGCGAGAGAGACGTTTTCACACACCGGGTAAATTTCGGCATCCCACAGCGAATCCGCGTTGATGAAGTCAATTTCCCGGAAAGGTATTCCGAAAATCTTATCCTCTTTCGGATTGTCATCCACGCCGTATATCCTGCAGACAAATCTGCCGTCAAGCAGTTTCAGACAGTGCAGAACCGTATTGTCGGGAACGGTTTTATCCCTGAGTTCGGTAGATGAAATCAAACAGTTTCTGCCGATTTTTGAGTTTCCCAGTATGTGTGAACACTCAAGATAGCTTCCGCTGCCCACCTCCGAGAGCGGATCGCAAAGGCTGTTATACGCCGCTGTTCCGTCCGGAACAAAAGAATTAACCACACGGCTCCAGCCGAGCGAAGAATAGCGGCTGCTGTAGTCATTCATAAGCTCCATAACCTGAGCTGTGGTGCCGAAATGAATGAACTTGGACGGTGAAAGATTTATCTGCTGCAGGCGGTATTGCCTGAGTGTCTGCCACAGAACGGTGCGCGCCTGTCTGAGGCTGCCGTTAAACTCTCCCTCCGGCTTTTCAAGATAGTATTCCTCAAGAGTTGATTCCTCCGCGAGAGGATAGAGAAAATCAGCGTAAAAAGAAAGCCTGGTTTCGGTATTTATATATTTCTCCGCTTTTTCGGGTGTATCGACAAGCTCATACATGCTCTCAAGAATATCGGGAGCAAAAATCACCGCGCCCGTGTCTATTGAAACATTTCCCTGCTCATTGACAGCGCCGGTGCTTCTGAGGTATTCCTCGCTCTGCTTATGAAGAAAATACGCAACATTGTCTTCCTTTCCCTGAAGATAAACGCCGTGGTTGACACCGGTTTTGACACTCTCTTTAAAAGCCAGAGCCGCGGCGCCGTGTCCGCAGAAATCAATTTGCAGAGTGTTGAAAAGAAGCAGAATATCTCCGGAAAGGATGAGCATTCCCTCCTTGATTCTCGAGGGAACACCGGCTATTGAAATCATGATTTCATCAAAAAGAGTTGACGGCCTGCCGCAGGGCAGAAGGCGCGGAACAGGAGAAAACAGCTTGCCCATGGCGGAGTAATTGGGTATTCTTTTTCCGTCGCCTCCGCTGTGGATTACCGCGACGCGCAGATTTCTGAAGCTGCCGTATTTCTCTCCTATGTATCTTACAGCCTCAAGAGTCGCTCCGCCGGAGCCGATTCTCTCGCCGTTTTTATCGGGTATAATTACAAAATCCGTTCTTTCCGGTAAATCGGACATCTCAAGCCGTGTACGGAAAATCTCCACCTGATGCTCGTTTGACGCGGTGATTACAACAACATCAAAATGCGGAGCATCCGGATTTTTGAGCGAACGGAGCCAGTCCGCCTGAGAGTCAAAAAATGACTGCTCAAGGAACATGGTCTGAATTCTCTGATTATTATTGTTCGGATTCTGTAACATGTGTTTTTCTCGCTGTATATAATAAAAATATAACGGACATATTCTAACACACATATCAAATTGTTTCAAGAGAAATAATAAACCGGTTCCCGGGAATATTCAGCTTAAGATTCATCCGTATTATTGACTGAGCTGTTTATATTGTGATATATTATAATTGGGAGAGTTTATGAAATCTTTTTGTTTGGAAGTGACAGAATGTGCAGCACGGCTCTTCACTTTGTGAATGACAATTTCAGGGTAATGCAGATAGCGGATATTCAGGAACAGTACAGAACAAATCCGAATACGATACGCCTTATGGAAGCGGCTCTTGATGAGGCAAAGCCGGATCTTGTAATCCTCACCGGCGACCAGATCAAGGGCTACGCTCTCGATTTAATCGGCGGAGGCCGAGAAAAAGTGGAGGCGGTTATACGCAATATCTGCAGGCCCATGACCGACAGAGGCATTGCGTTTACGGCCACATTCGGAAACCATGACGCCGAATGCGGTATCAGCAATTCGGAGCAGTTTGAGATTTACAAATCTCTGCCCGGTTTTGTGTGGAGCGAGGGCCCCGGGCAGGGGGATGAGGGTACATTCTGCCTGAGCGTTGATGACAGGGTGCTCATCTATCTTTTTGACACTCACGCCAAAGACGGCGCGGGCGGATTCGGTACGCTTCATAAAAACCAGGTTGAATGGTACAGGCAGACAAGGGATTCCTATGAAGGAAAATGCGGTGCTCCCCTGCCGTCATTTGTGTTTCAGCATATCCCGACGCCCGAATTCTTTGAGGTGCTTGAACGCTCCGGCAGATTTTCATACGGCAGTGTCAGGGCTTACGGAAACTTCAAAAATCAATGGTATAAGCTTGACCCTCACAATGTCGGCTCAATCCGCGACTTTATGGGCGAATCGCCTGCGACATCAAAGATAAACAGCGGTGAGGTTGAGGCCTTCCTTGAAAAAGGCGAGGTAAAAGTTCTGCTCGCGGGCCACAATCACAATGACAGCTTCATGGCCGATTACAGGGGAATCAAGCTCGGCTTCACACAGGGGTGCAGCTTCAGCGCATACGGTCCGAGCCTTGACAGAGGCGTCAGATATCTTGATATAAAACCCGACGGCTCATTTGAATCGGCGACTCTCACATACGGGGGCCTGCTGGGAGAACTGAAAGAGCTCAGGTGGAAATACGCTCTTTATGAGATGGCTCCGGTAAGCATAGAAGGCACCAAAACCTTTTTCAAAGAGGCGGGCATGGTGCTCGGTACAATCGGCGCGGCCGTCGGAGGAGCACTGCTGCTGAGCAAAAGGAAGAAGTAATGATATGGGCATAATAATCGGCATAGGCGGCGGGAGATACGATAACGGCGAAATACTGAATATTGCGGAGTATATATGCTCCCTGTCGAAAAAAAGCAAACCGCGTCTTGTTTTTCTGCCCACGGCAAGCTTTGATATCTGCGATGAAGACAATGACGCTCTAAAAACTTTTATCTCGCTCGGCTGTGA
>CADBOL010000070.1 GCA_902796295.1 Oscillospiraceae bacterium | reverse complement strand
GGCGCAGTCGCAGATGCCGAAGTTGACCAGCCGAGGAAATTGTGCCCGCTGTATGAAAGAGAAGAACCGTCATCAATAACTATTGTATTCCCCGCATATGAGGAAGCATATATATAATTGTTTGTGCCGTCATTGTGGTAATAGTATATATCGCATGCAGGCTGAACATAACCGTCAGGTACCCATACGGCATAGAGCGTAATCGTGCCGCTCAATGTGTACTGAGCGCCGGGACCGTAATCGGGAACCGTTGCATTATATGTTCTTGACCAGCCGAGGAAATTATATCCGGAAATACCCAGACCGCTTCCGTTGTGAAGAGTGATCACCGTTCCTCTGGGCTGAGTAACAGGAGCGGGAGCGGTGCCTCCGCCTCTTGTATCATATGTCAGCGTGCAAACTGTCTGCAGCTCCCATACCGCGTAAAGATACATATTTGCTGTCAGATATACCCAGTCACCCGGTAAATACACAACTGTATTCGCCGCGGACGATGTATCCCAGCCGAGGAAATCGTAGCCGTTTTTATAAGGCACTGTATTGGGAATCATAGTGTTCCCGCTGCCTGTTTTTGATCCGGGGCCTCCGGAGCCGCCGTTATCGTCAAACACTATCTTGTAATCCCAGTCGCCCTGATCCCATACCGCAAAGAGCATGGTATCCTGAGTCAGATTAAACTGACTGCCTCTTAAATGGTGCGTCTGAGGATCAGTCGGATCCTCCCAGTATGAGAACGAATGCCCGGTATACACAGGAACGGCGGTCAAAAGCAAGACCTGCCCGCTCCCATACATCGGCATCACATTGAATGATCCGCCGTTGGCATTGTATTCAAGCTTGTAAATGGGCTTACGCGCGCCGAATACATCATATCCCGCTCCCGTGTCAGCAACCCAGCTGAAATATGAGAAAGCTGCATACTGACTTAAGCCGCGGTAAACCTGATAAAACGCATTGTCATCAACCCAGAAATTCAGTTCATCAAGCAGGCTGAAGCTGCCGGAGAGAGGACCCGCATTGTCGAGCATAAACACATCATTGTTTGTCAGGCCCTGAGGATTATTTGTGAAACGGCCGTAATTTGTTACGGTTCCGTTAATTAACAGCTGATTATTGCTTTGGCAATTCACCGATCTTCCGAAGCAGTGATCAATCAGTCCGGAGTTATCAAAACAGATTGATACCGTATAAACCGAGTCATCATTATTGCTGTAACAGTTTCTGATAACGCCGTTGTTTGTGGCGGCTATCCCGCCGTATTTAAAGTTCTGGACAGCGGAATTATCCGAAGGATAAACCGGTCTCTGTACGTTACTGTAAATCCCGCCGACATTATAGCAGTTTTCAATTATATTATCGCATCTGCCGCTGAAAGAAGCATTGGATGTTCCGTTGCCGCAATAAGGGCATCCTCTGCCGGGAGTCTGAAGAGTTGAGGTAAGGAATGAATCGACAACTCCCGCTATGCCGCCTGCACTCTGATCGTAATTCGTGCCGACAGGACCGATGTTATACGAATTTGTTATTCTTGAATAAAGACATTCCGTGCCGACCTTGACTGCCGGGTGCAGACTGCCCGTGATACCTCCGATATAATTATCTCCTTCAACCGGTCCTCTGTTTGCACAGTCTTCTATAATTGTTCCGGCACCGCTGATACCGGTGATACCTCCGAAAAACTCGTTACAGAAAGAATGATAATTGTCATTGCCCGAAAAAACAGATTTGCCGAAGCTTCTGATTCTGTTAAGGAATTCATTGTTTACGAGCAATTCAGTGCTCGGATTTATAGCAACATACTCAGTATCGTTGCCGTTGATAAAGCCGTTATTCTCGCAGCGTCTGATAATCGCTCCGGTCATTGAATATCCTATTATTCCGCCGCCGCCGCTGCTGTAAGCGCAGACAAAAGCGCTGTTATTGCAGTCATAAAAATTGCACGGCGTTTCCCACGTAATGCCGACAAATCCTCCGGAATAATATCCTTCTTCCAAATCCCAGCCGTTATTGGCGGAGTACGAAACATGCCCTTTAGTCCCGTTATAGTATGGTGCTAAACCCATAACGTTTGTGCAAATATAATCCGGTGCGTTCTGATATAAAGAAGCAAAGCCGGTAATATTCACGCCGTAAGGCGTGTACTGATCTCTGCCGTCATAACGGGTGGCGTAAACCTGAAGCGGATAAAGTGTTCTGCAGCTTGCAATTACGCCTTGTGTTGATCCGCCCAATATTCCGCTGCTGTCATAATCGGTGTAAGGTCCTCCGCTGCCGCTGGAAACACCGCCGGCAAACCCGCCGACACCGGCCATGCCTATAATTACGCCGCTTTCAAGTGCCCACTCCTGATTATCGGCGCCGACAATGCAGTCATGAATATAGCTCGATATCGCCTGCCCGCAGAAAGCGCCTACAAGATGATGGCCCTGTATCCGGTTGACCGAAACAGTCAGATTCTCTATCTCGGCACCCTCGGCAATCGATATAAGGCCGATATTGTTATATGAGGCAAAGCTAGTCCAGAGAGGTGGTTTGGCGGTGAGGGCTTCAACAGGATCAATGGTAAGGCCCCTGATTGTAGCGCCGTTGCCGTAGATATGACCCGTGTAATGAGTAATCGGCTCCCAGTTTATGCCTGTCAGATCAATGACAGCTTTCTGATCAAAATAGATATCGATATTTTCAAGATTCGGATCGCTGTTGATTGCGTCTCTCAGATCGCATAAATCCTGAGGATTTCCGATCTGATTGGTCCACGCTTTTGACCGAATCTCAAAGTGCGGTAAAAACGCAAATACAAAAACCAGAGAAATAATAACAGCAATTATTTTTTTCATTCCCGGTTGCCTCCTTTATTCTTTTGAAAACGGGAATCTGAATCCCGTATATCATTATTTTTTTCTCTGTGATAGTATATAAATAATATTAACATTGTTAATGGTTTTTGTCAATATTGTCAATAATAGATAATAAAATATAGTGTTACAGATTAAAAAGAGCCCTCAATGAGGACTCTTTGTCTTGTTTATTAATTTTATTGCTTTCTGAATTTAACCGTTTTGATTTCAAAAGGCCTGAATGAGAGCTCAACAGCGCCGTCACGTACCGGGATTTCCTCATCCGTGTCTTCAAGCAGATTGGTAAGCTCCGCGCCGGAAACGGGAATCCCCGCTGTAATCTTCGCTTTCGTTTTTGTGCCTTCACACTCATACAGCCTGACAACGAAAGCATTGCTGTCATCCTCCGCGGGTTTTACCGCCTCCGCGATAATGTTGGGAGCG
>CADBOL010000069.1 GCA_902796295.1 Oscillospiraceae bacterium | reverse complement strand
GTCAGCAGCTACAGTGACAAAACGAGGGCAGTCATAAAGATTGAAGACGGATGTAACAGATTCTGCTCTTATTGTATAATACCGTATGCCAGAGGGAGAGTACGCTCAAAACCTCTTGATGAAATTGCCGCCGAGGCAAAAACACTCGCGGGAAACGGATTTAAAGAGGCAGTGCTTGTCGGAATCAATCTCTCAGCCTACGGCAGCGATATTTCAAGTGATTTAGTCAGCGCAGTCAGAACTGTTGCTGAAATTGACGGGATAGAGAGAGTGCGGCTCGGCTCGCTTGAGCCCGACCACATCACCCCGCAGGTGATTGACGGCCTCTCAAAGATTAAGGAATTCTGCCCTCAGTTTCATATTTCGCTGCAGAGCGGCTGCGACAAAACCCTCAAAAAGATGAACAGGCATTACGGTACCATAGAGTATGAAGACCTCTGCACAGCTTTGAGAAACACATTTCCGGATGTCACTCTGACAACGGATGTTATGGTCGGGTTTCCCGGCGAAACGCAGAGCGATTTCAATATTTCATTGGATTTTGTAAAAAGAACGGGATTTGAAAAGGTTCATGTTTTTCCGTATTCCAGAAGACCCGGAACGCCGGCGGCCAATATGGATTCTCAGGTGGAAAACGCCGAGAAGCAGAGAAGATGCGAGATAATGATGACGGAGTGCGAAAAAATCCGGCAAAGATATCTTGAAAGTCAGATCGGCAGGGTGCTTGAGATAATCCCCGAAGAAAACCATGGCGGAGAAACAAAAGGATATACAGCTAATTATACCCCCGTAACGGTCAGAGGCAGCTGTGCCTTCGGCGAGATTACAAAAGTCAGGATTACAGGTGTTGAGAATGACTGCTGTATCGGGGAATTATATAATTCATAATAATTGATTTTCATTAACAAGGAGAATGACAAAGTGAAAAAACTTATTGCCGTTTTTCTGGCCGGTATTATTGCAATTTTTTCGTGTTCATCCGCATTTGCCGCGTTTGACGTGCCGGCAGCGGAGCGCTCAAGGTCTGTTCCGAATGTTATGGTGGCCGATGAATTCCGCGAATCGGATATAGCGGAATACATTCCGGAGCAGAGTGACAAAATAATAACAATAGACCTGATTTCGGATGTTCATATAGGGTCGGACGGTACCGCTTCATACGCGAGGCAGGCTGTAGAGCTTATGAACAGGGAAAAGGATCAGATTGACGGTGTCATCGTCGCGGGAGATCTTACACAGAGCGGATATGACAGCGAATTTGAAGAGTTTTATTCGATTATCGGAAACTATAAAGGTGAAAACCTGGTCACGGCAAACGGCAATCATGACTACGGCCGCTGGGCGCAGTCGGGTCAGATGAGGCCCTACGCAATAAAGCACCGTAATGATTATATGGGCATAGATGAGCAAAGGGATTATTACAGCACCGAGATAAAAGGCCTTAAAGTAATAGTTATGGGAAACGAAGGCAACAAGCCCAACAGCGCCTATATAAGCAATGAACAGCTGGAGTTTGTTGATGCAGAGCTCAGAGACGGGTCACAGGGCGGAAAACCTGTTTTTGTTGTATGCCACTGGCCTATGAGAAACACACACGGCGAGCGCATTTCCTGGCCGATAATTCCCGGCGGAGCGCTCGATTCATCAACGACCCGCAAACTGCAGAACATTCTCGAAAAATATGATAATGTATTCTACATAAGCGGTCATCTTCACGCGGGTCTCAACGGCAGACTGACAAGATTCCTTTTCAGAGCCTGCTGCGTTGAACAGCACGGAGGAGTAACCTGCATCAATGTTCCGTGCCTCGGTCAGGGAAACCATCTCGGCCTGACTTCAAAGGGAACCGGAATGCGTCTTACCGTTTACGGAAACAAGGCAGTTATAGAGGGCAGAAACTTTTCAACAGGAGAGTGGCTTGACAGGTATGTTTACGAGGTCAGCCTCAACAATGCCGCCCCGGCGGTCAGTGAGCCTCTGCCCGCTGTTCTCCCGGCTTCTCCTTCAGAGCCTTATGAAGACGAGTATTATGTTGCATAATAATGCTTTATGATAAATTATTTAATACAGAGGACAGGATAATGAAAAAAAGTTTAGCAGTTTTAATGGCAATACTGACAGTATTTATGTGTTTCGGAATCGGCGCAAGAGCGGGAGTATCGGACGTCGAGGATTTTGCAGCTGTACAGCCCGACGGTGTGGAAGAGCCGGCTTCTCCGAGTGATCCTTCAACTCCCAGTGACCCTTATGAGAATGACAACACCGATGAATATGCCGAGATGTACCTGGTTTCATACTGGAATGTGGCATCTCCGCACATATTTGTTTATTTCAAAAACCTTACGAAGCATGATATAACGGTCGGCGCTTATACCTGCCCTGCGGGAAAAGGCGTTTCGGTTGCCACTCTCGGTGTTTCCACCGCTGACGGAGACGGAACGGGTATTTACTATAATATGGAGCTTTACCGTATAGGACAGGACGGGAAATTCCCTATGGTTATTATTCTTAAAAAGATTGTATCAAAAGATGACCTGCAGAAAGTTACGGACTTCATTCTTAACCATAACAGATGGGATTTCTTTATTTTCAACTGCAGCTGGTTTGCCGCAAAATGCTGGAATCTGGGCGGAGGAGCTTATCTTGTGCCCATTACAATGTTCCCCACAATTGTGAGAATAGAGATGCTTTTCCATCATCCGATTGACAAGAAAGACTTTGAACTTGAGCCGGTAGAGAGAGACGAAGTATTCCGCCAGGTAGGCGAAGGAGATCTGGCCACGCTCAAGGTAGCAAGCGATAAATCAATGGGTTAAAAAGAAAGGTTCGCGGGATTATTCCCGCGAACCTTGTTTGTTGATTGGTGTTAATCAATATCGGCGTAAAATCTTCCGGTTTCCTCAAATGAATACCGCCCGTTTGACGCCTCGGTCAGTTTTGAAGCGAATGAAGCGCACGCGTCAACCGGAAGGCGGAATATCACGGTTACGCTGTCTGCGTAAACCGTATCTTCAATTATACCGCCGCTTTCGGGTATCAGGGAGGCAAGACGTCCGTAAAAAGTGTAGTCGCAGACAATGCTGAGTCTTGCGCACATCGCTTTTGTGACAATCTCTCCGGCGGAGAGAGCAAGTGAGGCGGAGTGAGAGTATGCTCTGACAAGACCGCCCGCTCCGAGCATGATTCCGCCGAAATAGCGCGTCACCACTATACAGACATCGGTTACCCCGTTTTTTTCAATCACATCGAGCACGGGCATGCCTGCTGTTCCCTGCGGCTCGCCGTCATCGGAGAATTTCTTTACTCCCTCTTCTCTGATCACATAGGCGTAGACATTATGTGTCGCATCCCAGTTCTTTTTTGATATTTCCGTTATAAAATCAAGAGCTTCCTGCTTTGAGGATACGGGTTTAATGTATCCGATAAAGCGGGATTTTTTTACTGTGTATTCTTCACTTGACTCTTTTTTTACAGTTTTGAAACAATCCATATTTCCTCTGAAGAACCGTTATAAAAAGCAAAGCGGTGCCAAGAGCACCGCATAGCCGTTATTATTTACTCTCCTGATTACTGAGACCGAAACGCTTGTTGAAACGGTCAACGCGTCCGCCGGTATCGACTAACTTCTGCTTACCGGTAAAGAACGGATGGCATTTTGAGCAAATATCTACCTTGAGGCCTTCTTTTGTGGAACCGGTCTCATAAACTGCACCGCAGGCGCAGCGAACCTCTGTCTTATGGTAGTTGGGGTGGATTCCTTCCTTCATTGTTTTCACCTCTTTTTCAAATCGTCACATAACAAATTGCATTTTAGCATAAGAGCATTTAAAATGCAAGTATTTTTTATACTATTTTTCGCTGTTTTTAATTGTATCTATAAACGCCGCGTCTTTATCGGACAAATCCGCTTTTTCGAGCAGGTCGGGCCTTTTGCGGAAAGTGACCTCCAGGGATTTCTCATGCTGCCATTTGCCGATATTCGCGTGATGACCCGAAATAAGAACTTCGGGCACGCTTTTCCCGTGCCACTCGGCAGGTCTGGTATACTGAGGATACTCGAGAAGCCCCGAGTAATGGCTCTCAAGAGTGAAGGCATCTTCGTTTGCGAGCACTCCGGGAAGCATCCTTGATATGCAGTCTGCAAGCACGAGCGCAGGAAGCTCTCCGCCTGTGAGAACATAATCTCCGATAGAGATTTCTTCATCGACAATCTCTTCCAGGACTCTTTCGTCAACACCTTCATAGTGCCCGCACAGCAGAGCGATATTATCAAGGGTACTGAGCTCTTTTGCTTTCTGCTGAGTGAGCACCTTGCCTTTGGGGCTCATGTAAATCAGCCTCGGGCGTTTTCCGAGAGAGGCGCACAGAGCGCCGAAGCAGTCGTAAACAGGCTGAGCCTGCATAATCATTCCGGTGCCTCCGCCGTAGGGGGCGTCATCAACTCTGTTATGCTTATCCTCTGTATAATCTCTGATATTATGACATTCTATTTCAACAAAACCGTTTGCGCGCGCCCTGCCTATGATGCTTTCGCTCAGCACGGACTCGCACATTTCGGGGAATAGAGTCAAAATGTCAATCCTCATCTTCAAAAATACCTTTCAGCGGTCTGATGAGTATCCTGTCTGAGGCAACATCCGTTTCAATAACAACATCGGGTATGGCCGGGATGAGATATTCTTTTGAATCTCTTGTGATGTGCCAGACATCGTTTGCTCCCGTTTCACTCACATCGGTGAGAGTGCCGTAGTGTATTGACGGATTATCGGCATCATAAACCTCGCAGCCGGTAAGCTCCGCAATAAAGTATCTTCCCTCGGGAAGACGGGCATCGCTGCGCTTCATCCACAATACGGTACCTCTCATTTTGCGGGCCTGCTCAACGGTATCGATCCCTTCAATTTTTATCAAAGCGATATTTCCGTGGGGCCTTGATGAGACACTGACACTCTTTGTGCCGTTTGCGTCAAGATACAGAGCTCTGAATTTTTTGATAAACTCCGGTGAGTCGCACCAGGGATTCACTCTCATTTCTCCGTGAACGCCGTGTGTGCCGGTAATCTCGCCTATTTCAAGATATTCCTTAATCAATTTCCACTACTGCTCTCGTATTGTTGCGGGTGGCAGCTGCGCGCATAACGGTACGGATTGCCTTTGCAATTCTGCCCTGTTTGCCGATAACTCTGCCCATATCATCCTCAGATACGTGAAGATGATAGATGACAGAATTGTTTTCGCCTTCCTCAACGGTAACGCTGACTCCGGAAGGATCTTCAACAAGCCCTTTGGCAATGTTAACAAGTAATTCCTCCATTAAAGGATACCTTCCTTCTTAAGAAGAGCCTTGACTGTGTCTGTGGGCTGTGCGCCGTTGGTGAGCCACTGCTTTGCCTTCTCGGCATCAACCTTGATCTCCGAGGGAGAGGTGAGGGGATTGTATGTGCCTATTTCTTCGATGAATCTGCCGTCGCGCGGATATCTTGAATCTGCTACAACGATACGGTAGAACGGGTTTTTCTTTGCGCCCATGCGGCGAAGTCTGATTTTTACTGCCATGATTGTTCCTCCAAAGCATATATTAATTGAATTTATAAATGTTACGAGCTTCTGAAACGGTTTTGCGCCGTCTGTGTCAGCTCTGTTACATCCCGAATTGAGAGGGGTCAAAGCCCGGGGGAAGCCTCATACCCTTCATCTTGCGGTGTTTGCCGCCTTTTTTGCCGTTAAGCTGTCTGAACATTTTCTGCATCTGCTTATATTGCGAGAGCAGTCTGTTGACATCCTCTATGGTCTGACCGCATCCGTCGGCTATCCTTTTTTTGCGTGAGGGATTGATGATAGCCGGGTTTCTTCTCTCCTTCTCTGTCATGGAGAGGATTATCGCCTGCATACGGTCCATTCTTCTCTCATCAACATCCATATCCTTCACTTTATTGCCGATACCCGGCAACAGAGCGAGCATATCTTTGATTGAGCCCATTTTGCGTATCTGGCGGAACTGATCGAGAAGGTCGTTGAGGTCAAACTTATTCTGCATAAGCTTTTTCTCAAGCTCTTCCGCCTCTTTTTCGTCAATCATCTGCTCTGCTTTTTCGATAAGCGAGAGCACATCTCCCATGCCGAGAATTCTGTTTGCCATCCTGTCGGGATGGAAAACATCGAGATTCTCAAGCTTTTCGCCGGTACCGACGAATTTGATGGGCTTTCCGGTTACCTGCCTTGCCGAAAGGGCTGCGCCGCCTCTTGTATCGCCGTCAAGCTTGGTGAGGATGAGTCCGTCGATTCCGAGCGCCTCATCAAATGATGTTGCGACATTGACGGCGTCCTGACCGGTCATAGCGTCAACGACGAGGAGGATTTCATGGGGCTTGATTTCGGCCTTGATGTTTTTGAGCTCATTCATAAGCTCTTCATCAACATGAAGACGGCCGGCGGTATCAACTATAACATAGTCGTATCCCTTGAGCTTGGCTTCCTCTACCGCGGCTCTTGAAATCTCGACCGGATTTCCCTGACCCATTTCAAAGACGGGAACTCCCGCCTGCTCGCCGACAACCTGCAGCTGTTTGATGGCGGCGGGTCTGTAAACATCGCACGCCACGAGCAGGGGACGGTGGTTTTCATTTTTGAGCCTGAGCGCGAGCTTTGCGCAGTGGGTTGTTTTACCGGAACCCTGCAGACCGCACATAAGCACGATTGTAGGGGGATGAGCGGCGTAGGCCAGGCGGGCATTAGTACCGCCCATGAGCTCTACAAGCTCATCGTGAACTATTTTTATAACCATCTGAGAGGGAGTGAGGCTCTCCATTACCTTTTCGCCTATTGCCTTCTCAGTTACGGTGTTTGTGAAATCTTTTGCGACCTTATAGTTAACGTCGGCCTCGAGAAGTGCCATTCTGACCTCTCTCATGGCCGAGCGGACATCGGCTTCGTTAAGACTGCCTTTGCTTCTCAGATTTTTGAAAGCAGCTTCGAGCCTGTCGGAAAGTCCTTCAAACGCCAACGCACTTCACCTCTCTCAGCTTTCAAGCATGGTCATAGCCGCAGCCTTGATACCGACGCTGTAATCGTTAATTTCTTTTGAAAGCCCGTGATGAAGGTTATACTCGGTAATCTTATCGGAATAATCTATAATCTCATTAAGGCTCTCGCGCATATCCTGAAATCTCTTTGCGACTCCCAGACGCGATTCCATTTCGAGCATCTGTGCTTCAGCACGCTTGATGGCATCTCTGACACCCTGCCGTGTGATGCCCTCGTTTTCGGCTATCTCAGAGAGCGAAAGGTCATCGTTATAATAGTATTCAAGAAAAGAACGCTGTTTTTCGGTCAGCATCTCGCCGTAAAAGTCTATAAGAACAGCCATTTCGTAGTTTTTGGCCAAGATAACCCTCCTCTCCCGGAAAAATGTCAACTCCTGTAAAGCATGAAAACTTTACAGGAGTGCATTATACAGCAAAGATTATCCTTTGTCAAGCGTATTTTTTTGTGAAAAAAACGCAGTTTTTCACTTTTTATTTGTGAGAATTGCGTGAAAAGGCGTGAAATTACTATATTTTGTGTCGAAAAACCGGGATGGCCACAAAATGCAGTCGGTTTTTCACATTTTCAAAGTGAAAAAGTATTTTTGTAAAGTTACAAAACTTTACTTGCAGAAAAAATACGGGAATACCGGCGCGCCGCGATATTCCCGTAAGTGTAATTCAGTTGTTTATTGCTGAGCTGCCGGCTGGCTCGCTTCGGAAGGTGCGGGGGCTGCGCTCTGGCTTGACGGAACAGATTCGGCCGGAGCAGTGCCGGTCTGCGCTTCGGATGAAGGCGCCTGTGTTGTGCTTTCCTGTGAAGCGGCGGTCGTGGAGCGGGCGGAAGAAGTGTAGCTCCTGCTCGGATACTCTTCGGTGGTTTTTGAAACATATACTTTAAGGGTAACGCTTGTGCCTATACTGTATTCTTCATTTTCCGTGAGTGACATCTCGGTTACTCTGCCGTCGGAGAATGTGCCCTCGCTTGTATCCTCTCTCTCCACGGCGAATCCGAGGCCCGTGAGCTGCCTGTAGGCTTCTTCATATGTCTTGCCCACAACATTGGGCAGAGTAATCATCTCTGTGCCCTTGCTGACTTTCAGAATTATCTGCGAGCCTTTTGCGACATATGTATCAGCCTGAACACTCTGCGATACAATATATCCTTTCTCAACTTGATCGCTGTAAACCTCTTCGGCGGTTATTTTGAATCTTTCATTGAAGACTGGATTTGCCTGAACTGCGTCATAGCTGTAAACCGAGAAATCCGGAACCTGAACCTGCTCAACATCGGGTATTGCCGCTGCGGTGGTTTCTCCCGGTTTCTTGAGATTGATTTTACCGGTCTTGTCAAGTGCTATAAGCAATCCGCCGACTATGAGCGAGCCGATAAGCAACACTCCCAGAAGGGTGAGGAAAAACACGGTTGCCGATGATTTTTCTTTTTTCTGCGGCTTCTTGTGCGCGGGAGGAGTATTTTTGGAAGGAACTTTCGGCTCCGGGGCGCTCTGCCTGCCGTAGTTGGAGCCCGCGGCGGAAGCGGCGGGGGATGCGGAGAGCTCCGCTCTGAGCTGCTCGACGGTGTGAGTTCTCTCGCGGGGGAGAATCTGAAGGCCGTTTATAAGGCCGTTGATAACGAAAGCGGGAAGAGCTTCTGCAAATTTTCCGGGAATCATAAGAGTATCGTTTACCATTCTCTCTCTTGAGGAAATGGGATCGCTGCCGATGAGTGTGCGGTAAAGCACGGCAGTGAAGGCATATATATCGGTCCAGGGACCCTGGCGGGCATTGAAACCGTATTGCTCTATTGCCGCGTATCCGTCATAAATCTGGGGCGTGAGAGGTGAGCCGGCGGTTCTGACCTCGCCAATTGAAAAGCCGGTAATCTTTATTTTTCCGTCCTCTCCGATTATGAGGGTGGTGGGGGATATGCCCCTGTGAATAATGCCGTTATTATGAAGTGTGCCGAGGGTTGAAAGAGTCGGCATAAGAAGCTGACGCGCTTTTTCCCAGGAGATATAGCCGGTCTTGCTTCTGAGAAGAAAATCACGCAGCGAAATGCCGTCAAAATGATCATAGATTGCATAGGATGTACTGAAATCCTCGACAACGTCCGTCACGCGGATGAGCGCCGACAGACCGTTGAGTTTCATGAGTTTAACCCACAGCTCCTCAAAACTGCGCCTGAGCTGCGCGTAGGTCCCCTCGGAGCCGAGGCGGACCTGAAGGAAAAGATTTGACGCGGTTCTCGCCGTGATGGAGGCGGGAAGAAGCTCCCTGATATTAACGGCGCGGTTTTCCTGCATATCCCATCCGATATAGGTAACTCCCTCGCCGTTGAAATCAACGACTTTGCCCGTCATATATCTGTTTGCTATGACGGTGCGTACGGGGAGATAAGGCAGGGGCTGAGCGGTGTCAGCGTGATAGCCGCAGTAAGGGCATTTTTTCTCCTCTCCGATTTCCCTCATACACCCCATGCAGAGGTTTTCAGAGCTGACCATTAAATCACTTCCAATTTAAGAAAATAGGTGTTTCGAGGCAGCGTAACCGCTACGGAAAACAGCGGTTTTGCATACGGAAACAGCCTTGAAAATAATCAGAAAAACAAAAAACACTTCCTCATTATTTAACAAAAGTAAATATAACAAACCGCCGCTTTTTTGTCAACTAATGTAACCAACTTGTAATTATTTTTGTCATATTATAAAAAAACAGTCTGTAAATTTTTAATGACAACATTTGCGCAGTTCTTGAAATGTTAAAAAAGTTTTGCTATAATCTACTTTGTATTATTATAATTAAGTGAGGACTGATTATATGTCAAACGACAACAGCATACCTCTTTATCTCTTTCACCAGGGAAACAATGCAAAAGCATATGAGTTTCTGGGCTCACATCCCGCCGAAAACGGCGGCGCCGTATTCAGAGTGTGGGCTCCCGCCGCCGCGAGCATAAGTCTTGTGGGCGATTTCAACGCGTGGGATACCGGCGCCAGCCCGATGTCAAAGATCAGCGGCGGAGTATGGGAATGCACGATTCCGGTGGTTGAAAAGTTTGACAGTTACAAATATTTCATCACTACATTTGACGGCAGGTCATTCTATAAAGCGGATCCCTACGCTTTTCACGCCGAGACAAGACCGGGTACGGCATCCAAGTATTATCCGTCGCTTGATTTCAAATGGAGTGACGGAGCCTGGCTCAAAAGCAGAAAATCACGCGACATATACTCCTCTCCCGTTAACATCTATGAGGTTCACGCCGGTTCCTGGCAGATTTACGATGACGGCAATCCGCTCTCATACCGCGAGCTTGCCGACAGGCTGATACCTTATGTCAAAGAGATGGGCTACACCCACATTGAGCTGATGCCCGTTATGGAGCATCCTTTTGACGGAAGCTGGGGATATCAGGTAACGGGATATTTCGCCCCCACATCAAGATACGGAATACCGGATGATTTTGCCTACCTCATCAATAAAGCCCACCGTGAAAATATCGGTGTCATACTCGACTGGGTGCCGGCGCATTTTCCGAAGGACGCTTTCGGCCTCTATGAATTTGACGGCTCAAAATGCTATGAGTATGAGGACCTGCGCAAGGGTGAGCATTTCCAGTGGGGCACAAGAGTATTTGACTACGGCAAAAACGAGGTTCAGAGTTTCCTTGTTTCGAGTGCGCTTTTCTGGATTGAGAAATACCATATAGACGGTCTGAGAGTTGATGCCGTTGCCTCGATGCTTTACCTTGACTACGGCAGAAATGACGGAGCGTGGATTCCGAATTCCTTCGGCGGCAGAGAGAATCTCGAGGCGGTTGCATTCCTCAGAAAGCTCAATGAAGCAATATTCCGCGAGCACGCCGATGTTATGATGATAGCCGAGGAAAGCACGGCCTGGCCGATGGTTTCAAAGCCGACATATGACGGCGGTCTCGGATTCAACTTCAAATGGAATATGGGCTGGATGAATGACTGCCTGAGATACTTCTCACTTGACGGAATCTTCAGAAAGTTCAATCATGACTGTCTGACATTCTCATTCTTCTATGCATTCAGCGAAAACTTCGTTCTGCCGATTTCACATGATGAGGTTGTTCACGGCAAGTGCTCTCTCATCAACAAGATGCCCGGCACATATGAAGAAAAATTCGCCGGCGTACGCTCATTCCTCGGATACATGATGTCCCATCCGGGCAAGAAGCTTCTCTTTATGGGCAGCGAATTCGGTCAGTTCATAGAGTGGAATTACAAGCAGCAGCTTGACTGGCTTCTGCTCGATTATGAAGCCCACAGGCAGCTTAAACATTTCACTGCCGATCTGAATAAATTCTATCTTGATAATCCCGCTTTTTGGGAAGACGATTACAGCTGGGACGGCTTCAGCTGGATAATCAGCGATGACTGCGACAACTCGGTTGTGTCATATATCAGGCGCGACAAGAGCGGTAACGAGATTATTGTAATCTGCAATTTTACCGGAGTGACAAGGACGGGTTACAGAGTCGGAGTTCCCAAGGCGGGCACATACAGGCCCGTGTTTTCATCATCTCTGCCCGAGTACGGCGGAAGGAACGAGAGTACCAAGGCATCCGTCAGGGCCAAAAAAATACCTATGCACGGTTATGATTACAGCATAGAGCTCGAAATTGAGGGTCTGAGCTGTATGTTCATAAAAAACACTTCAAAGACTAAACCGGCAGCTGCCAAGGAGGATAAATAAATGGCTAGGAAACATGAATGCGTCGCCATGCTTCTCGCAGGCGGGCAGGGAAGCCGTCTGGGCATCCTTACAAAAAATATTGCAAAACCGGCCGTACCTTACGGAGGAAAATACCGCATTATAGATTTCCCTCTCTCAAACTGCGTGAATTCAGGCATCTATACCGTGGGCGTTCTGACACAGTATCAGCCGCTCGTTCTCAATGATTATATCGGAAACGGTCAGCCCTGGGATCTTGACAGATTTGACGGCGGAGTTCATATTCTCTCACCCTATCAGCAGATAAAGGGCACCGAGTGGTATAAAGGTACCGCAAATGCCATCTATCAGAATATTAATTTCATTGAGAGATATGACCCCGAGTATGTGCTTATCCTTTCGGGCGACCATATCTACAAAATGGATTACTCCGATATGCTTGACTTCCACAAGGCAAACAACGCCGACTGCACCATAGCAATGATAGAGGTGCCGTGGGAGGAGGCAAGCAGATTCGGTCTTATGCTCGTGAATGATGACGGCTCCATCGCCGAGTTTGAAGAGAAGCCCAAAAACCCGAGAAGCAACAAGGCCTCGATGGGTATCTATATTTTCAACTGGAAGAAACTGCGCAAATATCTTATTGATGATGAGGCAAACGAGGCATCCGGCAACGACTTCGGTCACGATGTCATCCCCGCCATGCACGGCGCGGGCGAGAGAATGTTTGCCTATCAGTTTGACGGATACTGGAAAGATGTCGGTACCATTGATTCCCTCTGGGATTCAAACCTTGACCTGCTCAATCCGAAAGTCGATCTCGACCTTGACGATGACAGCTGGAAGATTTATTCAAGGTCTCCGGCCGCTCCTCCCCATTATGTTTCCGCCAGCGCAAAGATTGAAAACTCCATGATTACCGAAGGGTGCGAGATTTCCGGTGATGTTGATTTCTCGGTTCTGTTTGCGAATGTCAGAGTTGAAGAGGGAGCCGATGTCAAATATTCGATAGTGATGCCCGGCACGGTCATTAAGAAAGGTGCCACGGTTCAGTATTCGATAGTTGCCGAAAACTCCGTCATAGAAGAGGGAGCCACAGTCGGCAGAAGCCCCGAAGAGATGAGCAATATAGAAGACTGGGGTGTCACCGTCATAGGCAACGGCGTGACGATAGGCAAGGGTGTTTCGGTTGAGCCCAAAGCAATGATAGACACTGATATGGGAGGCGAAAAATAATGGCATCAAAAGACGTACTCGGCATTATCTTTTCAAATGCCAATGATGAGGTCGTTCCGGAGCTCACCGCTCTGAGAACGATGGGTTCGGTTCCCTTTGCGGGGCGTTACCGTCTTATAGATTTTGAGCTTTCGGGTATGGTCAACGCGGGAATCCCGCAGGTCGGCATACTCACAAACAGCAACTACCGCTCCCTTATGGATCACCTCGGCAACGGAAAGCCCTGGGATCTCGCGAGAAAAAGAGACGGTCTCACCATTCTGCCGCCGTTTAACCTTTCAGATTCCGGAGTATTCAAAGGCAGGATGGACGCTCTTTACGGCAGCATAGGATATATAAGCGATTCGGGTAAGGACTATGTGCTTATCACGGACTGCAACGTTATTACCGATATCGATTATGAGGCATTCATAGATTACCATATCGAAAAGAAGGCGGAGATTACCATTGCATACGCAAACGGATTCTCCCCGAAAATCAAGGATGCCACGGAGCTTGTGCTTGACGGTGACGGCAGAGTGATTGACGACAGACTCAACGACAATTATCTCAACAGCGTCAACTGCTCGCTTAAAATGATGGTTATCAACAGAAATCTTCTTGAGCGTATTCTCCACGAGGCTAACGCCAAGAGGATAACGGGATTTGAGGAGTTCTTCGCTAGAAATACGGGGAATATCCGGATCTACGGATACGAGCACAAGGGATATGTCAGGATTATTGACGGTATCAAATCTTATTATGAGGCAAATCTCGATCTTCTCAATCCCGATGTGAGAAGAGCGCTTTTCCCGGCGGGCAAGCCGGTTTATACAAAGATAAGCGACAGAGTTCCGGCAAAATACGGAATCAATTCATCGGTAAAGAATTCGCTTATCGCAGACGGTTGTAAAATTGACGGAGAGGTTGAAAACTGTATTCTCTTCAGAGGCGTTACCGTTTCTAAGGGTGCAAAAGTCAGAAATTCGATAATAATGCAGAATACCGTTATAGGCGAGAATGCCGATGTCGAATTTGTAATTGCGGACAAAGACGTGCAGGTCGGAGTACGTAAAAAGCTTTGCGGCGCCGAAAATTACCCTGTCTATATCGGAAAGGGTATAATTATCTGAGGGAGAAAAAACATGGCATCAGACAAAAAGAAGACGGAAAACATTATCACCATTGTTATCGTTGCGTTCGCTGTGATACTGTCGGGCCTTGTGATACTCGTCAAAACCGGAGTTATCGGGCCGAACAGCGAGACCACGACAGAGCCCGAGGTGGTTTATGTTTCCGAGAGCACCATTGTTGTGAAGAGTGAGGTTGACGATGACGGAAATGTCAAGTACTATACCGCGCTCGAGTGGTATAACAGGCCGCTCCATTCTTCTCTTCACTGGTATCCCACCACTACCACAACCACAAAGCCCACAACCGAGGAAGAAACCGAAATAGTTGAAGAGACCTCGGTTGTTGAAATGACTGATGAAGAGGGCAATCCTCTGTATGACGAAAACGGCGAACCGATGACCGAAATCAAGACCGTCACAAAGAAGGTTCCCAAAGACAGCGTTACAGAGGAAGAGGAAGAAGAAACGACCGAAACCACAACGGAAACCACGAGCGAAAGAACCACAAAGGTTGTTTACATCACTCACGCCATTTCAAAAAAGCCGATCAAGAATATCAAAGGTGAGCCGATAGTTTCGGGAGTTCTTACTGAGCCGGAACCGGTTGAGCCGGAAACGGAATATGAGGATGATTCCACATCTTCCACAACTAAGCCCGTGACAACGAAGCCTGTCACGACCAAACCGAGCACAACCAAGGCGACAACTGCAAAGCCGGATACCACGGCAACCAAAAAGGCGGAAATCGCGACGGAGACGGTTGAGACAACAACTATGCCGACCACCGCTCAGGTGACGGCAGGCGTAAACGAAGAATAATTGAGGAATGATAAAATGAAAGTATTGTATGTAGCGAGCGAAGCTCTGCCTTTTGCGGCGAGCGGAGGTCTTGCGGATGTCGCCGGTTCACTTCCCGCGGCACTCAGAAAGAAAAAGATTGCGTGCAGGGTTGTTATGCCGCTTTACGGCAGCATAAGCAATGAGATGCGCGCAGAGATGAAATTCATAACAAATATCATGGTGCCTGTTTCATGGAGAAGGCAGTATTGCGGTATCTTTGAGGCTCACGCCAACGGAGTGACTTACTATCTGCTTGACAATGAGTATTATTTCAAGAGAAACACTCTTTACGGCCACTATGATGACGGCGAAAGATTTGCGTTCTTTTCAAGAGCCGTGCTTGAAATACTCCCGCATATAGATTTCAAGCCCGATATAATTCACTGCAATGACTGGCAGAGCGCGCTCATTCCCGTTTATTACACCACTTATTATGCGCGTATGGAAGGATATACCGGAATAAAAACCGTGTTTACCATCCACAATATACAGTATCAGGGAATCTACGGCAAAGAGATACTCGGCGATGTTTTCGGCTTGGGCGAGGAGCATTACAGTCTGGTTGAATTCGGAGACTGCATCAATCTCATGAAAGGTGCGATTGAATGCGCCAACAAAGTCACGACAGTCAGCCACACATATGCAGAGGAGACGCTTGACCCGTGGTTCAGCCACGGCCTGCATCCGATTCTCAAAGAGAGAAGCTATAAGCTTTCCGGAATCCTGAACGGTATAGACACCGCAGGTTATGATCCTGAAACAGACAAGAGCATTGCCTTTAATTACTCGGTGGATGACAAGAGCGGCAAGGCGAAGGATAAAAAGGCGCTGCAGGAGATATTCAATCTTCCGCAGAATCCGGGCACTCCGATTATTGCCATGGTTTCAAGGCTTGTTTCCCACAAGGGATTTGATCTTGTCAAAAAGGTTATCTGGAATATTCTCGCCACCACCGACATGCAGTTTGTTCTTCTCGGTTCGGGTGACTGGGAGTATGAGGCGTTCTTCAACGAGCTTGCCGCCGCGTTCCCCGACAAGGTCGGTCTCAGACTCGGCTTTATCCCCGATCTTGCGCGTAAGATTTACGCCGGAGCCGATATATTCCTCATGCCTTCAAAGAGCGAGCCTTGCGGCCTTTCGCAGATGGTTGCTCTCAGATACGGCACCGTGCCTGTAGTCAGAGAGACGGGCGGTCTCAAAGATACCGTTACCGACAGCGGGGACGGAATGGGTAACGGCTTCACCTTCAAGAGCTATGACGCCTATGATATGCAGGATGCAATCTGGCGCTCGCTCGGAGCATACAGCAACAGAGAATACTGGGAAAAGCTCGTTGACAGAGCAATGAGATGCGATAACAGCTGGGATAAATCAGCTAAGGAATACATAGCACTTTATAAATCGATAGAGTAAAATGAGAACATACATTATCCACCTTATCAGACACGCAAAAAGTGAAAAATACGATGAGGGAAGATACATCGGGCATACCGATGTATCTCTCTCACAGACCGGGAAAGAGGAACTTATCCGTATCCGTGATGAATACGGCTATCCTGAGGTTGAATCGGTATTTACGAGTCCGCTTAAAAGATGCACCGAAACTGCCGCTTTAATATATCCCGAAAAAAGCGCTATTGTAATTGAGGACCTGTCCGAAATGAATTTTGGTGAATTCGAAGGCAAGACAGCCGAGGAGCTTAAAAGCAACGAAGCTTTTGCCGGATGGCTTGAAGGGAAAAACGCCCCTCCGTTCGGAGAGACGAGCAAAGCATTCGGCAGCAGAATATGCTCCTCCTTTGAAAAAATTGTCAACGGAATGATGAAGAGCGGAGTTTTCAGCGCTTCCGTAATAACACACGGCGGAGTGATAGGGGTTATCCTCGCCGCTTACGGTCTTCCTCAGGCGTCTGTACATGAATGGTTTACACCTGATTGCTGCGGTTATACATTGCGTGTTGACCCCGCCCTGTGGATGAGAAATAAAAAATTTGAGGTTTTTAAGGTCATCCCCGGGGAAAAGTAACACCTATGAAAGCGAGGCGACACTATGTCCATAATTGAATCAAAATTTACATCCGAAGATATCAAGTCATTTTCTGAAACGATAAGAAAGAATTATTATATCGCTCCTCAGAATTTCGATAAATACAATGTCAAAAGAGGGCTGAGAAATGCCGACGGCACCGGCGTTATGGCCGGCGTCACGAGAATCTGCTCGGTAGAAGGATATTATATTCAGGACGGCGAAAAGACTCCGAAAGAAGGTCATCTTATTTATCGCGGAGTGGAGCTGACGGATATTGTCGAGGCCTGTCTCAAAGAGAACAGATTCGGTTTTGAAGAGGTTGTATGGCTTCTGCTTTTCGGCACTCTGCCCACCGCAGCTCAGCTTGAGTTTTTCAATAACACTCTTTCAAGCTGCCGCGAGCTTCCGAGCGACTTCATTGAGGATATGATCATGAAGGCGCCGTCAAATGACATTATGAACAAGATGGCAAGATGCGTGCTTGCACTTTATTCATACGATGAGAATCCGGACGGCTTAACTCTTGACAATGTGACCAGACAGTGTATAAATCTTGTCGCTCAGCTTCCGGCGGTTATGTCATATGCCTATCAGGTCAAGAGGAGGCAGTTTTATCACAAGAGCATGTATATTCATCCTCTTATGCCCGGATACACAACCGCTCAGACAATTCTCCGCTCGATAAGATCTGACAAGAAGTTTACCGACGAAGAGGCGAAACTTCTTGATCTCTGCCTTATATGCCACGCTGAGCACGGCGGAGGAAATAACTCCACATTCACAACGAGAGTGCTCACTTCAAGCGGAACGGATACATATTCGGCAATCAGCGGAGGTATAGGCTCGCTCAAAGGCCCCAGGCACGGCGGCGCAAACCTCAAGGTGGCCCAGATGCTTGAATACATAAAGCAGGATGTTCCCGACACCAAGGATGAGGGAGCGGTTGCAGACGAGCTTGTAAAGATACTGTCAAAAGAGGCCGGTGACGGCTCGGGACTCATTTACGGTATGGGCCACGCAGTCTATACGCTCTCGGATCCGAGAGCAAAGATTCTCAAGGCCAAGGCGAAGGAATTCGCAATGGGTACCGAATATGAGGATGATTATCTGCTTCTTGAAACCATAGAGAGGCTCACTCCCCAGATTATTATGGAGAGAAAGGGAATCAGCAAGGCAATCTGCGCAAATGTGGATCTTTATTCCGGCCTTATCTATAAGATTCTCAGAGTACCTACGGATCTGTATACTCCGATATTTACCGTCGCAAGAGTTGCCGGCTGGTCGGCACACAGAATCGAAGAGATAATGACCGGCGGCAGGATCATGAGACCCGCATATAAGAATGTAAACTCCAAGAAAAACTATGTACCGATTTCAGAGAGATAGGAGGAACAATCACCGTGATTAAGAAATTCAGACCTGTTTTCACAAATGAGGCGCTTGTGCTTGCCGGTGCGCTGATTGTTACCCTTCCGCTGAGAACGGTTCAGTACTATACAAATATTGAAGCCGGCAACGGCTTCTATAAAAGCATAGACGCGATAACCATTATATACGCCGCCATGCTTGCGGCGGCTTCGGTATTTTTCCTGGTAATGGGTATCAGGAAGAGAAATACGGTTTCGCTCGAAATGAGGCCGCAGAAGTTTCCTGCCTGCGGAGTCTTTGCGTTTCTTTCGGCGTTTGCCATAGGATACAGCGCTTACTCGGACTGGATGCTCAAAGATAAGGATGCCAGCGAATATATTGTTTCATCCACGGCATCCGCCTCGATAAGCGGTTATCTGAGCATCATCCAGCTGGTTTTCGGCGGCATTGCCGCTCTGTATTTCCTCTTCCTTGCCGTTACTTTCCTTATGGGCAAGTCGAGTTCGCTTTTAAAACTCACATCTCTTTCGGTTCCCATCTGGATTGTGCTGCGTCTTATTATGAGATTCACACGCACGATAAGCTATCTCAGAGTATCGGATCTCGCGCTCGAAATGATTACTTTGGTATTTCTCGCCTCATTCTTTATGGCGTTTGTACAGATGAATACCGGGGTCGAATCGAAGGGCAACGAGTGGAAGATACCGGGCTTCGGTTTCCCCGCGGCTCTCTTTGCGCTCAATCTCTTTGTTCCGAGATTTGCTCTTATAATCACCGGCAGGGCGGAATCCATGTATATCCTTTCGACCGCCGATTTTTCAGATCTTACGCTCGCGTTATTTATAGTATCAACCATTCTTACGAGAATGGTGCCCAATATTACAAAGGTTGAAGTCAAAGGAAAAGAAACTGAGGAGACGGCGGAATAACGGATGTTTCTTAAGAATGTATTTATAGCCGGCGAGCAGGTCATAATCCTCTATATTATGGCGGCTGTCGGCGTTATTGCGGCAAAGACGGGAGTATTCACGGAAAAGACGGCGAAGAAATGCACCGATCTGCTGTTTTATGTTATTACCCCCGCCAAGATACTTGAGAGCTTTTTTACTCTCGATTACAGCAAAGAGCATGTCAAAGGACTGCTTATTGCCGTAGGCTGCGGGCTGCTTATGCATGCTTTTGCCGCTCTCATAACAGCACCTTTTTTCAATAAAGGCGATCCGTACAAATCCACGGTTTATAAATACGCCGCCATTTACGGCAACTGCGGCTATATGGGTCTGCCTCTTGTGGATGCCGTCGTGGGCGGAGAGGGAGTGTTTTACTGCTCCGCCGTCATTATTTCCTTTCAGATATTCAGCTTTACTCACGGGGTGTGGCTGATGACAAAGGATGACGGAGACGGCGTCAAAATAGATTTAAAAAAGCTGATTCTCAACCCCGGCGTGCTGCCCGTATTTGTCGGTCTGCCCGTATTCCTGCTTTCGCCGGATCTGCCGAGGATAATTCTTGCTCCGGTGAGCTCAATCGCCGGGATGAATTCGCCTCTTGCAATGCTGATATTCGGCACTTTCATTGCGGGCACAAATTTCAGATCGGTATTCAGAGACTGGCGGATTCCGTGCGTGGCGTTATTCAAGCTGATTCTGCTGCCGCTTGCGATGATAGCGGCGGTGAAGCTTACGGGAATCGGAGGAGCGCTTGGTACAACGCTTGTGGTTGTTTCCGCAACACCGAGCGCAAACAATACCATAATGTTTGCAGCAAAATATGATAAGGATGCCTCGCTCGCTTCTCAGGCGGTATCCGTAATCAGCTTCATTTCAATACTTACATTGCCCGTGATGATTGCTTTGGTATGAAAAAAATACTTGATGAAACAGCTCCCCTCTGGGGAATCTGCCCTTTTTCCGAGATTAAAGATAATCTCATTGACTGCAGGGCAAAGAGCAGACTGCCGCTCAATGCAAGAAGCGTCATAATGATGGCGTTTCCCTATCTGCTCGATGATGAATATTATAAAGACTCAAACATTTCGAAATATTCCGTGCCGGCTGATTATCATCCGATAGTTTATGCGAGACTCAGCGCGGCGGTTGAAAAGCTCAGGGAAAAATATCCCGGTGATGAGTTTGAATTTTTCGCGGATAATTCTCCCGTTCCCGAGGTAAGGGCTGCCTGTATTGCGGGAATAGGGACAATAGGCAGCAATTCACTGCTTATTACGGAGAAATACGGCTCATTCGTATTTCTGGGCGAAATTGTTACGACACTTGTGCTTGCGGGCACGGGCGGAGAGCTGACCGGATGTATTCATTGCGGAAGATGCACCGAAGCCTGCCCCGGAAACGCAATCCGTGACGGAAAAATAGATAAAGAAAAATGCCTTTCCTATATCACCCAGAAGAAGGGTGAGCTTACGGAGGAAGAGAAAAAAATGATTCGCGAGAGCGGCTGCATCTGGGGATGCGATATCTGTCAGAATGTCTGCCCTCTCAATAAAGGAGCAAGTAAGACCGCTATAACCGAATTCAGGGAGACTGCTGTGGCAAGGGCTGAAGATGTCAACTCGATTGAGGGACGGGCTTTTGCCTGGCGCGGAGAAAAGGTTATAAAGCGTAATATAGATTTGCAAGAGGAGCAGTAATGGAAGTTATCGGCTTTGATAAATCGGATTATGCCGAGAAGCTGATTGCGGATGCCGTATCATCAGGAAGGTTTCCGCACGCGGTTTTGATTGAAGGCGGATCTCCCGAAAAGCGAAAGGAGCTCGCGCGCAGGATATCGGCATCGCTTTTATGCAAAGACGGCGCGCAGGTTCCCTGCGGCAGCTGTCTGCCCTGCAGAAAAGCTCTGGGCGCCTTCCACCCCGATGTGCTTTTTCATAATCCCTCCGCCTCGAGCAAAAGGCCCGCTTATTCCGTGGACCAGATTAGGGAAATCCGCGATGAAACATTCATCATACCCATGGAGGCGGATTTAAAGATAACCGTATTGTGCGAGGCTCAGTATATGAGCCCGATTGCGCAGAACGCTTTTCTCAAGATTCTTGAGGAGCCGCCGGGTTATGCCGTTTTTATACTTTTGGCTCAGACCAAATCCGTTTTTTTACCTACGATTATTTCAAGAGTAACTGTTTACACACTGCCCGGCGAGGCCGAAAGGGAAGCCGGAGAGATTTCCGCCGAAGAAGCTTACAGCGCCGCGGAAAAGACGGCGGAAGCCCTGCTGAGCGACGGCCATTACGAGATTGTCATGGCAGCGGGAGCTTTTTCGGGCAATGCGGCTCTGCTTGACGCGGCCCTGCCGCTGATGTCGGGGATATTCATGAACGCGCTGAGAATAAAGTACAGCGCAGGGGATTTTGAAGGCACCGCGCTTGAAAAGAAACTGTCGTCAAAACTCTCAAGGCGGGCGCTTCTGTCGCTTATCGACTCC